>NZ_JBSFBM010000211.1:0-12116 GCF_053592955.1 Micromonospora sp. NPDC002411
GACGGGGGCGGTGCGCCCGTCCCACCCCAGCGGGGCGGGCGTACCGATGTCGGTGGTGCACGGGCGACAGAAGGGGCGCCGGGCGAGTTCGCCCGGCGCCCCTTCGCGTACGTGTCGGTCAGTGGCGGCCGATGGTGAGCACCGGCTTGGTGACCTCGGCGAAGAAGTCGTTGCCCTTGTCGTCGACCACGATGAAGGCCGGGAAGTCCTCCACCTCGATCTTCCAGACCGCCTCCATGCCCAGCTCCGCGTATTCGAGGACCTCGACGTGCTTGATGCAGTCCTGAGCGAGGCGGGCGGCGGGGCCGCCGATCGAGCCGAGGTAGAAGCCGCCGTGCTGCTGGCAGGAGCGGGTCACCTGACCGGAGCGGTTGCCCTTGGCCAGCATCACCTGGGAGCCACCGGCGGCCTGGAACTTCTCCACGTAGGCGTCCATCCGCCCGGCGGTGGTCGGGCCGAAGGAGCCCGACGCGTACCCCTCGGGGGTCTTCGCCGGGCCGGCGTAGTAGACCGCGTGGTCGCGCAGGTACTGCGGCATCGGCTCGCCGGCGTCCAACCGCTCCGCGATCTTGGCGTGCGCGATGTCCCGGGCCACCACGAGCGGGCCGGACAGTGACAGCCGGGTCTTCACCGGGTACTTGGACAGCTCGGCGCGGATCTCGTCCATCGGTCGGTTGAGGTCGACCCGTACGACCAGCTCTGCGTCCAGCGAGTCGTCGGTGACGTCGGGCAGGAAACGCGCCGGGTCGGTTTCGAGGCGCTCCAGCCACACGCCCGACGGGGTGATCTTGGCGACCGCCTGCCGATCCGCCGAACAGGAGACGGCGATCGCCACCGGGCAGGACGCGCCGTGCCGGGGCAACCTGACCACCCGCACGTCGTGGCAGAAGTACCGGCCGCCGAACTGCGCGCCGATGCCGAAGTTGCGGGTCAGCTCCAGCACCTCAGCCTCAAGCTCCAGGTCACGGAAGCCGTGTGCGCTCATCGAGCCCTGCGTTGGCAGCGCGTCGAGGTACTTGGCGCTGGCGTACTTCGCGGTCTTCAGCGCGTACTCGGCGGAGGTGCCGCCGATGACGATGGCCAGGTGGTACGGCGGGCAGGCGGCGGTGCCGATCAGCCGCAGCTTCTCCTCCAGGAACTGCATCATCCTCGTCGGGTTGAGCAGTGCCTTGGTCTCCTGGTAGAGGTACGACTTGTTGGCCGACCCGCCGCCCTTGGCCATGAACAGGAACTTGTACGCGTCCGGGTGCCCGTCCGGGTCCTCCGCGTACAGCTCCACCTGGGCCGGCAGGTTGCTGCCGGTGTTCCGCTCGTCCCACATGGTGAGCGGGGCGAGCTGGGAGTAGCGCAGGTTGAGCTTGGTGTACGCCTGGTAGACGCCCCGGGAGATGGCCTCGGCGTCAGCTCCGTCGGTCAGCACGTGCCGGCCACGCTTACCCATCACGATCGCGGTGCCGGTGTCCTGGCACATCGGCAACACGCCACCGGCGGCGATGTTGGCGTTGCGGAGCAGGTCCAACGCGACGAACCGGTCGTTCGGCGAGGCCGCCGGGTCGTCGATGATCGCCCGGAGCTGGGCCAGGTGCGCAGGGCGCAGGAAGTGCGCGATGTCGTGCATCGCCTCGGCGGTCAGCGCGGTGAGCGCGGCCGGCTCCACGGTCAGGAACCGGCGGCCTCCCGGGCCGTGTACGACGTCCACACCCTCGTCGGTGACCAGGCGATAGTCCGTCTGGTCCGGGCCGGTCGGCAGCAGAGGGGCGTACGAGAATGCGGCGGCACTGCTCATGAGCGGCAAGCCTAGGGCAGACCGGTCGATCACTCCCACCCGCCGGGCGCGTCCTGGGACGCCGCTCTCATCTGCCGCGCGTCAGCCGCCCAGCCGTCGCGCCGAGGAGCAGGTGAATCCCCGCTCAGCCGTCCTTGCCACCCTCCGGCTCCGGGCACAGCTCACCCTTCGGCCCGCAGTCGCCGTTGTTGGGCCCACCGGGCCCGGAGCCGGGTCCGGTGCCACCCGGGCGGGGATTCCCACCGTCGCCGGGCGGTCGGGCAGGCGAGCCTCCGGCCGCGCCGAACCGGACGTACCCGATCTCCCGGCCCTCCCCGACGATCATGCCCTGCGAGCCGACCGCGAGGGCGTTCGCCGAGGTGCGCAGGGCGGCCAACTCCTTGCCGCTGCGCGGGTCCACAGCGACCAGCCGGGACGGCTTCTCGTCGGCGACCACCGCCGCGTACGGGGTGAGCGCGGCACCGGCCTTGCCACTGGCGGGGCGCGTC
This sequence comes from Micromonospora sp. NPDC002411, assembly GCF_053592955.1. Taxonomy (NCBI): domain Bacteria; kingdom Bacillati; phylum Actinomycetota; class Actinomycetes; order Micromonosporales; family Micromonosporaceae; genus Micromonospora; species Micromonospora sp. NPDC002411. The sequence goes on from NZ_JBSFBM010000211.1 coordinate 2,275, forward strand.
CAGAGCACCTTGTCGGTGCCCAGCTCACGGGCGATCACCGAGCGCTTGTCGGCAGCCCGGAACACCGCCACACGGTCGTCCACAGCGATCAACTTGGTGCCCGACTCACCGACCCAGAGCAGCCGTCCGTCGTACCCGTCGATGACCGCTTCGCGGCCGTCCGGGCCCACGCCGATCAGCACGTTCCGCGCGCCCTGCGGGTCCTCCCGCTGTACGCAGCCGGCGGAGTCGGCGGTGCGCAGGTTGACCCCGGCCCGCTGCCAGGCCTCCTGGCCGGTCGCCGGGTCCCGGGCGGAAATGGCGAAGTAGCAGGCGCCGTCCTGCGAGCGGGCCGCGATCCGCAACATCCGGCCGCCCACCACCGACAGCCGCTCGTCGCGGGCGGGCTCGACGTTCTGCAACACCCGGCCGGTGGCGGTGTCGACCACGTGCACCCGTCCGTCCACCGGGAAGCCGAGCAGGGGCGGCGCGGTCTCCGCCCCGGCCACCCCCTCGTCGATCCGGGTGGAGGTGAGCCGGCGGGTGCCGCGCAGGCCGGGGTTGTCGGCGAGCAGGCCGCTGTGCACCCCGGGTAGGAAGGCCGTCCAGAGTGGCGCGGTGCCGCGCGGGTCCCAGGCGCTCAGGGTGCAGTCGGTCGCGTCGGTGCAGCGGGCGTCGAGAAGCAGGTTGCGGTACGTCCACACGGCCACCGCGTCGTCGTCGCGTCGCCGGGTCGCGCCGGTGGACGGGTCGAGCAGCTCGTACCCCTTGACCAGCAGCTTGCCCACGGCGACGACCGGGTCCCGGTCACCGCCGGCCACCGCCGACCAGTCCGCCTTGCGTTCCCAGAGCTGGGTGCCGGTGGCCAGGCTGCGGGCCTCGACCCGGGTGCGCTGCTCGACCACGACGGCGTCGCCGGCGATGGTCACGCTGCGCGGAGTGCCGCCGACCCGTTGCTGCCACACCACGTCGGGCTCGGAGATGGGTTCGCTGCGGTCCACCCACTCCCACAGACCGGGGAAGGGGTTCCACACGCCGGTCGCGGCGAGGGCGACGACCACGGCGAGGCCGAGCAGCAGCCCACCGCGCACGCTCCCCTTCGCCACCCGCACACCGTAGCCACGATCGCGGATCTTCCGTACGCCCGCGCCGCCGTGTCGCCGCGCTTTCTGGGCACACAGGTGTTAGGGCCTGTGTCGAAGCCCCTGGCCGGCCTGCGGCGGGCCCTAAAGCGCCCTTCCCTCGGCCCGAACGGCGCTGCGCACCAGCGGCAGCGTGCGATAGGGGATCTGCTCGGCCAGCGCGATGATTGTCGACGCGCGGGTGATGCCGGCGGACGAGACGATCTGGTCGATGACCCGTTGCAGGTCGGTGTTGGAGCGGGCCACGATCCGGCAGAGCAGGTCGCTGGAGCCGGTGATGGTGTGCGCCTCCAGCACCTCGGGGATCGCGGCGAGGTGGGCGGTGACCGGGTCGTGGCCGTGCCGCTGGCTGATTTCGAGGGTGACGAAGCTGGTCACCCCGAACCCGATCGCGGCCGGTGCGATCTCGGGGCCGAAGCCCTCGATGACCCGCCGCTCCACCAGTTTGTCCAGCCGGGCCTGCACGGTGCCGCGGGCCACCCCGAGCCGCCGGGAACACTCCAACACCCCGATCCGCGGCTCCTCGGCGAGCAGTTCGATCAAGCGCACGTCGAGTGCGTCGAGCTGTACATTCTGCTCACCATTCATGGGTGAAGACCATACCGAATGCGCAACCTGACCAGCACTTCCGTCGACAGTTGCCCAGCCGGTGCCGGGCCAGCGATCCTCGCCACAAGAACCGACAAGGGCGGCCCACGAGGCCGGCCGGTACGCGAGGGAGCCCACCATGACCCAGGCGATCGACCGACCCCAGTCGACCGAGGACGTCGACGTCGACCGGCTCGTCGGCGCTGTCGACCACGACATCAGCCACGACCCGTTCCCGGTCCGGGGTCTCGACCACGTGCACTTCCTGGTCGGCAACGCCAAGCAGGCCGCCCACTACTACTCCACCGCGTTCGGCATGACCTGCGTGGCGTACCGCGGCCCCGAGCAGGGCTACCGGGACCACGCCCAGTACGTGCTGACCAGCGGCTCGGCCCGCTTCGTGCTGACCGGCGCGGTGCGCCCGGACGCCGACGGCACCGAGCACGTGGCGAAGCACAGCGACGGGGTCAGCGACATCGCGCTGGAGGTCCCGGACGTGGACGCCGCGTACGCGCACGCCATCGCGCAGGGCGCCGCCAGCGTCGTCGAGCCGCACGAGGTGACCGACGAGCACGGCACGGTCCGGATGGCAGCCATCGCCGCGTACGGCGACACCCGGCACACCCTGGTCGACAGGTCCCGCTACACCGGGCCGTTCCTGCCCGGCTTCGTGGCCCGCGGCCCGATCGTGGACCGCCAGCCGATGATCGCCGCAGGCATCCAGCCGAAGCGCTTCTTCCAGGCCGTCGACCACGTGGTCGGCAACGTGGAGCTGGGCCGGATGGACGAGTGGGTCGAGTTCTACAAGCGGGTGATGGGCTTCTCCAACATGGCGGAGTTCGTCGGCGACGACATCGCCACCGACTACTCGGCGCTGATGAGCAAGGTCGTCGCGAACGGCACCCGCAAGGTGAAGTTCCCGCTCAATGAGCCGGCGATCGCCCGCAAGAAGTCGCAGATCGACGAGTACCTGGAGTTCTACCAGGGCCCGGGCGCGCAGCACATCGCCGTCGCCACCAACGACATCCTGGCCAGCGTCGACGCGATGCGCGCCGCCGGCGTGGAGTTCCTGGAGACCCCGGACTCGTACTACGACGACCCGGAGCTGCGCGAGCGCATCGGCAAGGTCCGTGTGCCGATCGAGGAGCTGAAGGCCCGCAAGATCCTGGTCGACCGGGACGAGGACGGCTACCTGCTCCAGATCTTCACCAAGCCGGTGCAGGACCGCCCCACTGTCTTCTTCGAGCTGATTGAGCGGCACGGCTCGCTGGGCTTCGGCAAGGGCAACTTCAAGGCGCTGTTCCAGGCGATCGAGCGCGAGCAGGAAGCCCGCGGCAACCTGTAACACTTGCGAGCGTGACGCAGCCTCCGTCGTACCCGACGCCGCCGGCCGGTGGGCCTCAGCCCGCCGCCGGCGGCTTCGTGCCGCCGCCCGGACCACACCCCCAGGGGTACGCCGCGCCGCCGCAGTACGCCCCACCCGGGTACGCCCCGCCGCAGTGGTACGCCGGGCCGCCCGGCCCGCCACCGCCTCCGCTGAGCCCGAGCGGTCAGCCGCTGGCCGGCTTCGGCGACCGGTTCCTGGCCTGGCTGATCGACACGGCGTTGGCGACTGCCGTCCTGTTGATCCTCTTCCTGCCGGTCTTCTTCGTCCTCTGGTGGCGGATGCTCAGCGAGTTGAACCAGACCAACCCGGACGGCACCCTGGTGGAGCCCGACCCGGGCAGCTTCTTCCTCGAGTTCTTCCTGCCGATCCTGCTGCTCCAGCTCGCGCTCTTCGTGCTGATGCTCGGGCTCTACTGGCTCTACTACGTGGAGTACCTCAAGCGCGACGGTCAGACGCTCGGCAAGAAGATCATGAAACTGCGCGTGGTGCCGCTCGACCCGTCCCGGACGCTGGACCGGGGGATGGCTGGCCGGCGGTGGCTGGTGCAGCACCTGGCCGCTCCACTGGTCCCAGGGCTCAGCTACGCCGACGGTTTGTGGCAGCTCTGGGACAAGCCGTGGCAGCAGTGCCTCCACGACAAGTTCGCCGGAACCGTCGTCGTTAAGGTGTCCACGTGAGCGAGCGCAGCGAGCGAACCAGCAGGCCCATTGGCGTGGCGCCTCGCGCCGTCGCGCAGCGAAGCGGAGTGACGGCGTGAGCGTGCAACCCGGCTGGTACGTCGACCCCGCCGACACCGAGACCCGACGCTACTGGGACGGCGAGGGTTGGCTCGGCGCGCCCATTCCCGTTGACGCCACCCCGCCGGACGGTCCTCCGCCGGTCGAGCCGGTCACCCCGGCCGCGGCCCCGACCTCCGGCCCGGCCGCCCCCGGCACCGAAGCCGTCGCACCGGGCGGGCCGCCGCACCAGGGCCCACCTCCCGGGTACGGCCCACAGCCGGGCTACGGCCCACCACCGGGGCAGGGCCCCGGGTACGGCCCGCCACCAGCACAGGGTCCGGGCTGGGGACCACAGTCCGGCCCGCCCGGTTGGGTTCCGCAGGGCGGGCCGCCTGGTTGGGCACCTCCGGGCGGTCAACCCGGCTGGGTGCCGCCGGCTGGTCACCCCGGCTGGCCCGGACGGCCGCCCGAGCCGAGGCCGCACGGGCACAGGCTGGCCGGTTACGGTCGCCGACTCACCGCCCGGCTGATCGACTTCGGTCTCATTCTCGCGCTGAACGTGCTGGTCAACGGTTGGTTCATCTGGCGCCTGGCGCAGGAGTGGGCGCCGTTCTGGCAGGAGTTTCTCCGGCGCGCCGAGCGTAACGACACGTCCGCCGAGGGCATGCCGATGCCCGGCGAGCAGGCCGAAATGCTCCTCGTGGTGATCCTGCTGATCGCCACCGCGCTGTGGCTGGCGTACGAGGTGCCCTCCATGGCCTCCGGTGGGCAGACGTTCGGCAAGCGGTTGATGCGGATCCGGGCGGTGCCGACGGCTGCCGACCAACCGCTGGGCTTCGGCCGGGCACTGAGCCGGTGGAGCACGCTGGGCCTACCGACGCTGCTCTGGTACTGCGCCGGGATCGGCCTGGTGCTGCAACTGGTCGATTCCCTCTCTCCTCTCTTCGACCACCCCCTGCGTCAGGCGCTGCACGACAAGCGCGCGCAGACCGTGGTCGTCGAGGTCCCCTACCGCCCCGGTCCCGCCCCCTCGGACGACCGCAACCAGCCCTCGGGAGACACCCCATGACCGACTCCGGACGTCACCAGCCGGCCCTGCGGCTGACCCGCGCCGACCTGGACGCGTTGCCCAACTACGTGCCTGGGCGCAGCCCCGCCGACCTGGCTCGCGAGTTGGGCCTTCCGGAGGCCATCAAACTGGCCAGCAACGAGGTTCCGTACGGGCCGCTGCCGGGTGTGGTGGAGGCGGTCACCGAGGCGATCACGGCCTCTCACCGCTACCCGGACATGGGCGTGGTCGCGCTGCGGGACGCGCTGGCCGAGCGGTACGGCGTGGACGCCGACCGGATCGCCACCGGCTGCGGGTCGGTGGCGCTCGCCGAGCACCTGGTCCGGGCCACCTGCCTGCCCGGGGACGAGGTGCTCTACTCCTGGCGGTCCTTCGAGGCGTACCCGATCATCGCGGCGACCAGCGGCGCGACCAGCGTGCGGGTGCCCAACGACGCCGGGCACGGGCACGACCTGGCGGCGATGGCCGCGGCCGTGACCGACCGGACCCGGGTGATCCTGGTCTGCAACCCGAACAACCCCACCGGCACCGCGGTACGCCGGGCGGAGCTGGACGCGTTCCTCGACGCGGTGCCGGACGACGTGCTGGTGGTGATCGACGAGGCGTACCGGGAGTTCGTCACCGACGCGGAGGTGCCGGACGGGCTCGACTACCTGGACCGGCCGAACGTGGCGGTGCTGCGCACCCTGTCGAAGGCGTGGGGGCTGGCGGGGTTGCGGATCGGCTGGTTGGTCGCCCAGCCGGTGGTGGCTGCCGCGATCCGCAAGGTGGCTACCCCGTTCTCCACCAGTACGGCCGCACAGGCCGGGGCGCTCGCCGCGTTGACCCAGGTTGCCGAGATGGAGCGTCGGTGCGCCCTGGTCATCGCCGAGCGGGACCGGGTCACCGAGGCGCTGCGCAAGTTCCTGCCCGATGTGCCGACGAGCCAGGCCAACTTCGTCTGGCTGCCGCTGGCCGACCGTTCGGTGGCGTTCGGTAAGGCGTGCGAGGCGCGCGGCGTGATCGTGCGGCCGTTCGCCGGCGACGGCGTCCGGGTCACCATCGGCACCCCGGCGGAGAACGACGCTTTCCTGGCGGCTGCGGAGGCGGCGTTGGCCTGAGCGCAGGTCTGTCATCTATGACCAGACGATGACGGGCGAGACATTTGTCCGCTTTTGAGTGCTTTAAGCCCTATCTTCCGAAGTAGTCGGACGTGCCGAGGACCACGCCGACCCACTTCGAGAAAACGGGGTAACACAGTGCGCAAAGCCAAGATCTGTCTTGCCGGGGCAGCCGCCGCGGCGATGGTGGGATTCCTCGCCGCGCCGGCTGTCGCCGCGCCCACCGACACCACCGACACCACGTTCGAGGTTCTCGCCGGCACGCTCGACATCGTCGCGCCGGCCGCCGCCGACCTCGGCACCGGCGCACCCGGTGGCACCATCACCGGCCAACTCGGCACGGTGACCGTCACCGACTCCCGGGCCTCCGACGACGCGTCCTGGGTGGCCACCGTGACGGCAACGGTCTTCCAGACAGGCACCAGCTCCCCGCCCGAGACGGTGCTCCCCGAGGAGATCGACTACTGGTCCGGCCCGGCGACAGCCACCACCGGCACCGGCACCTTCACACCGGGGCAGCTCACCGCCGGCGACGCCGCACCGCTGTCCAGCGTCACCCCGCTCGTCGCCTTCACCCACAGCGGTGGCACCGGCGGCAACACCGCGAGCTGGAACCCCACCCTGGTGGTCAACGTCCCGCTGGACAGCATCGCGGGCGTCTACACCGGGACGGTGACGCATTCGGTGGCGTAGCCCCCGGGGGCGGTCGACCATCACGGTTGCGCTCGCCCTGTTCTGCCTCGCCGGTCCGGGTCTGTCGACCCGGGCCGGCGCGGTCGAACCGGGTACGGGGGCGGACGACAGGATCGGGATCCGGTTGCTGGAAGCACCTACCGATCGCCGGTCCGACCCTCGCGCACTGCGCTACATCGTCGACCACCTGCCGCCGGGCACCACCATCAAGCGGCAACTGCTGATCGTCAACCGCACCGACGAGTCCCGTCGCGTCGACGTGTACCCGGCGGCCGCCACACTGGACGCCTCGGCGTTCCGCTTCGGCGAGGGCCGCGCCGAGAACGAGCTGACCTCCTGGGTCACCGTCGACCACCGCACCGTCGAGCTGGCACCGCGGGCCGAGGCACGGGTCCGCGCGACCATCACCGTGCCGCCTGCCGCCTCCCGGGGCGAACGGTACGGGGTGCTCTGGGCGTCCACCACCAGCACGCCCCGCGCCTCCAGCGAGATCGCCCAGGTGCACCGCGTCGGAGTACGGATGTATCTCGACATCGGGCCTGGCGGCGAACCCGCCTCCGACTTCTCGATCGGTGCGATAAGCCCGGCCCGCAGCGAGGCAGGTGAGCCGTCGGTGACCGTCCAGGTCCGCAACACCGGGGGTCGCGCACTGGACCTGACCGGCACGGTGACCCTGACCGACGGTCCGGCCGGCAGCCGGGCGGGACCGTTCGCGGTCGGGCAGGGCGTCACGCTGGCACCAGGCGCCTCCGGACAGGTCGTCGCACGGTTCCCTGTCGAGCTGCCCAACGGGCCCTGGAAAGCGGAGGTGAGCTTGGAGAGCGGCATGGTGAAGGGGAGCGCCACCGCGCAGATCCGGTTCCCCGACGCGGGTCAGATCGGCACGAAGGGCAGTGTCGTGTCCCGGCTCACGTCCGTCTGGGCGGTGGGGGCCGCCGTCGCGGGCCTGCTGCTGGTCACCGGCCTCGCGGTGCTGGCCCGCAGATCCCGTCGGTCCGGTCGGCCTCCAGCCGGTCGACCGCGAGAGCGGATCTCGGCCGGCAGCTGACACTCTGGCCGGAGTGCACGTCAACGGCCGGCGCCGACGGCTACGTCAGTCCGTCTGACGTCGACCCCGCTGCTGGCAGCGGGCGGGCTTGCGTCACGCCGGCCGCCGTCGGCGGGCAGCGAGCCAGCCGACGACCAGCAGGGTTCCGCCCAGCCCGACGAGCAACAGGGTCGACCCGCCCGAACCGGTGACCGGCAGGTGCCCGCCGTGGCTCGGGCTGGGTTGCGGCGTGGTGGGTGTGGGAGTGGGCGGCGTCCAGGTCGGCGTCGGGGTCGGGGTCGCCGGCAGGATCTCGAAGGTGACGCCTTTGTTGGCCGACGGTTCGGCCCGGACGGCGCTGCCGAGGCGCGCCGAGGCGGGTTCGGCGGTCAGCACCGGCGGGACCGCCAGCGCGAGGCTCGCGGTGGCGGCTAGCGCGCCTCCCACGAGGTAGCTGGCTGCTGTCCTACCCATGCGCCGACCCCTTCCCACGGAAACGTGAACCATGAGAAACATACCCCTTCTGGACAAAGGGTATGAACGGGTCGAGCGCCCCGGTCGGAAGACGCCCCGATCAGGTGGCGGCCAGGATCAACGCCTCGCCGGTGTAGTAGTAGCGCTGATCGTCACCGTCCGGATCGACCGGCTTGCGGAGTCGTTCGACAGCGACGTAACCGTCCGCCACCGCCACCGCCCCGGGGGCCCAGCCGGTGCCGTCCGAACCCACGTTGAGCGGGAAGCGGGACAGCTGGGCACCCGTCACCGGGTCCAGCGTCACCAGGTCGTTCACCTCCGTCAGCAGGTGCACCCGGCCAGGCTGTGCGGCCAGCACCCGGGCAGCGCCCAGGTCCGCGGACCGCCACAGTTCGGCGCCCGTCCGCGCAGATCGCCCCACCGCCACCCCGTCGAGGACGACGACGGCCTGCTCACCCACCAGCACGGCACCGGCCGGATCCAGCGCGGGGGCAGCGACCGGCGCGCCGGCACCCAGCAGCCAACCCCGGCCGCCCGCGTCGCCCGGCCCGGCGGTCCGCAGCGCCAGGCAGTCCGACTGTCCGGTACGACAGCCGAGCGGCGTCACCACCAACTCGTCGGAGGAACCACCCGGCGGTCGCCAACGCTCGCGCACCACGCCGGTCAGCGCGTCCCGGAACTCGATCGTGGCCGGCCCTGCACACCTGTCCAGACCGATCAGCTGGCCGGCGGCGGTGGTCCCGACATCGCTGCGACAACTGCCAGGTAGGTCTACCCGCCACAGCTCCCGACCGTCGCGCACCTCGACCCCGCGCGCCTGGGCGTCCCCGCTGACCACCAGCACCGTCCGGCCGTCCGGAAGGTCGGCGAGTCGGAGCCCGCGCGGCTCCCAGACCGTGGCCGCCCCGGTACGGCGTACCACAGCGGAAGTCGGGGCGGGCTTCGGACCGTCGGCTCTCCAGAGCACCCCGCCGGTCCGGGCGTCGAGCGCGACCAGTTGGCCGTCGGACCAGCGGCTGACCACAGTGCTGCCGCTGGCCACGATCCCGGTCAGTTCCGCCGGCCAGCGCCGGTACGACCAGTACGGGCTGGTCCGGTACCGCCCGTCGACCGGCCGGTCGGCGTAGACCTGACGGTGCGCGGCGTACACCCGCAGCCTCGCGTCCACGATCAACGGGGCGACCGGAAGCCGGCCGATCACTCCGGCGGGCGGCCGGGCCGGGGCCGGGTAGTCACCCCTCGCCACGGTGCTCACCTCCGCCGGCGCGAGCACCCGGTGGACGACGACCGCGACGGCCGCGGTCGCGAGCAGCGCCGCGACCACCGTCACGAGCCGTCGCCGGCCTCTCGGGAACCCCATGCCGCACCTCCGCCCGGCACCCTACCCAGCGGAACCGGCCGCACCCCGCTCAGGTCGCAGCGACAGTGGTCACGCCCGGTGTGGTCCGGACGGTGTCAGCGGTCAGAACGGGCCCTGGGCTGAGCTCCGCGCTGCCTCGGCCCGGTCGGCTCTCAGGCGGCTTCGAGCGAGCCGATGACGCCGGCCGCCGCCGCCAGGTCGGCGAGATCACGCCGGAGCGCCACCTCGACCGCACGCGCGGCGAGGCCACCGAGCAACAGAGCCACCACCCGGCCGTACGGGGCGATCGGCACCGCTTCCTGGG
>NZ_JBSFBM010000212.1:0-12031 GCF_053592955.1 Micromonospora sp. NPDC002411
CCGGTCAGCACCCACTCGTCGGTGGCCTCGTCGTAGACGGCGCGGGTGCGCATCGCGCCGACGTCGGAGCCGGCTTCCGGCTCCGTGGTGCAGAACGCCGCGACGGCCGGTGAGTCGGCGTCGCCGAAGCACTGCGGCACCCACTCGACCATCTGGTCCGGGGTGCCGGCGCCGTAGATGGCGGCGACGGCGAGTGAGGTGCCGAAGATGGAGAGGCCGATGCCGGCGTCACCCCAGAAGAGTTCCTCGCTGGCGATCGGCAGGGAGAGCCCGGTCGGGTCGGCCCAGCAGGTGGCGAGGAACTCGAAGCCGTAGAGGCCGACCTTGGCGGCTTCCTGGATCACCGGCCACGGGGTGTCCTCGCGTTCGTCCCACTCGGCCGCGGCCGGGCGCACGACCTCGGCGGCGAAGCCGTGCACCCAGTCGCGTAGATCCCGCTGTTCCTCGTTCAGGTCGAGCGAGAACTCAGCCATGTCAGGCCTTGGGGATGTCGAACAGGTTGGCGATGTTGGCGGCGAGGCCGAGGTCGCCCTTCGCCTTCAGCTTGCCGGTCATGAACATCATCACCGGGTTCGCGCCACCGGAGACGATCTTCAGGAATTCGACCGGGCCCATGGTCAGGCTCAGCTTCGGGTCGTGCTGCGGGGTCTCGTTCACCACGCACTTGCCGTCGGCGATGGCCACCTCGTAGGTGTCGCTGCCGCCGTCCGGGCGACCGGTGATGACCCAGTGGATGACCGCGTTGGTGGAGCCGGCCCGGTCCGCGCGGAACAACGACGGCATCCGGTTGAACACCTCACCGAGGATCTTGCCGCGCATGTCACCGGACATCACCTGGGCGATCTTGTCGTCCGGGGTGGACTTGACCAGCTGGGCGAACTCCTTGGGGCCGACATTGGCGAAGGTGGCCGGGTCGAAGTCAGTCATCAGGTGCGCCTTCCGGAAGATTTGGCTACTCGCGCGTAACCCTACGCACGAGTAGGTATGCTCGCAAGGTGTCCAGCGTCCCCGCCTTCAAGCGCCTGCCGCGCGCCGTCCGTGAGCAGCAAATGCTCGACGCGGCCGTCAAGGTCTTCTCCCGGCGTGGCTTCCACGCCGCCAGCATGGACGAAATCGCGGAGGACGCCGGCATCTCCAAGCCCATGGTGTACGCGTACCTCGGCACCAAGGAGGAACTCTTCGTCGCCTGCCTGCACCGGGAGGGCACCCGGATGATGCAGGCCATCGCCGGGGCGGCGGCCCCCGACCTCCCGGCCGACGAGCGGCTCTGGCGTGGGCTGCGGGCGTTCTTCGGCTTCGTCGGCGCACACCGCGACGGCTGGGCGGTGCTCTACCGGCAGGCCCGGGGCGAGCAGCCGTTCGCCGGTGAGTTGGCCACAATGCGCACCCGGTTGGTCGAGGTGGTCGCCGGGATGCTCGACCACGCGCTCCGCGCCGAGGGTCGCGAGATCGCGCCAACCGACCTGGAGGTCGTCGCGTACGCCCTGGTCGGCGCGACCGAGTCGCTGGCCGACTGGCTCGCGGACCACCCGGAAGCCGACCCGGAGAAGACGGCCACCCGGATGATGAACGTGGCCTGGCTCGGTGCGGCCCAACTCCTGCACGGCGTCACCTGGTGTCCGCCCGCCGACTGACATCACCCCACAGGCGTCCGGTCCACCGGATCAGCCGTCGCCGTCGGCTGGGCTGACCGACGGCGGTTGCCGAGCCAGCGGGCCACCTCGACGACCACCGTCACCGTCAGGGCGAGGCCGAGACCGAGCAGCAGACCGCGGAGAGGGTCCTGCTCGAACGCCAGCCCGCCGACGTAGCCGACCAGCGCCGAGTAGAGCCCCCACGAGCCGGCGGCGAGCGCGTCGAAGGCCAGGAACCGACGCCGGGGAAAGTGCACCGCACCCATGGTGAGGGTGACAGCGGTCCGACCGCCCGGCACGTAGCGGGCCACGGTGAGGATCAGGCCACCGCGCGTCGCGATCCCTCGGCGGGCCCAGTCGATGGCCCTCCGGCGTCGGCCGTCGGGCGGCAGCCGATCGAGCAGTCGCGCGCCACCGCTCCGACCGATGGCGTACGAGATGTGGTCGCCGACGAGTGCCCCGGCGGCGGCCACCACGATGACCGCGGGCAGGTACGGCGCGCCCGAGGCGGCGAACACCCCGGCCGTGATCACCGCCGTCTCGCTCGGCACCACCGGAAAGAAGCCGTCGAGCACCGCGATGGCGAAGATCGCCAGGTACACCCAGGGCGAGGACATCGTGTCGTGCAGCAGGTCCAGCAGATCCATGATGCTGATGCTGGTGCGTGCGGCGGTGCCTGCCATCGGCCAGTGGTCAGGTGGGCGGCACTACTTAGGTAGTGACCGGCCCGGATGTCAGATAGGGGTCTTCCCCCACCACACCCCGGTCTGACGGCGCGGGGCGGCCGGGTTCGCTCGTGGAGCCCTACGCTCGCTGCGTGGCCTCCAGCAGCACCGCTCCTCGGCGGGTCGTCCAGCGCTACGGGGTGCTGCTGCTCGCTGTCGTGGTCGCCGCCGCCGTCTGGGCCAGCGCGACCGGTGACATCGGTGTCCGCTCGCCGCTGCCGGGCGCGGTGGTGCTGGTGCTCGCGGTGTTCTCGGGTTGGGCCACCAGCACGATCCGGACCCGCCGCTGGCCCGTGTTCCTGGCTGCGGCGCTGGGCTGGTTGGTGCTCGCCGCCGCGGCGGCCGGGGTGGTCGCCTCGTACCAGGCGGGTCTGCGGCTGCGGAGCCGGCGGCTCGCCACCTACCTCGCCGGGGCCGCTGTGGTGCTCGCCGGTGGGGTAGTGGTCGGGGTGCAGGTGGGCGGCGTACGCCGGATCACCACCGCCACCACTGGCAATGTGCTGCTGCTCGCCGCCTGCCTGGTCGGCCTTCCGTTGGTCTTCGGCCTCTGGGTGCGGGCGCGCCGGGACACGCTCGCCGCCCTGCGGGACCGGGCCGAACGGCTGGAACGCGAGCGGGAGGCCCACGCCGACCGGGTCCGCGCCGAGGAGCGGACCAGGATCGCCCGGGAGATGCACGACGTGGTGGCGCACCGGGTCTCGTTGATGGTGGTGCACGCCGGTGCCCTGGAGGTGACCGCCGCGGACCCGGCAACCGTCGAGGCCGCCGCGCTGATCCGGACGACCGGCCGGCAGGCGCTCACCGACCTGCGCGAGGTGCTGGGTGTGCTGCGACAGGCCGAGGCGGCAGTGGTGCCGGAGCGAGGGCTCGACGCGCTGGACGAGTTGATCGGGGAGTCCCGTACCGCAGGTCTCCGGGTTTCCCGGCAGGACGAGGGCGAGCCGGCCACACTACCGGCGACGTTGGGGCGCACCGCGTACCGGGTGGTCCGCGAGGCGTTGACGAACGTGCGCAAGCACGCGGCGGACGCCGAGACGGTCGTTCGCCTCCGATACCTGCCCGACGGGCTGGAGGTGCTGGTCCGCAACGGCCCGTCCGAGAGCGGGTCGGCGCTGCCCGGTGCGGGGCAGGGGTTGCTCGGGCTGCGCGAGCGGGTGGAGCTGCTCGGCGGTCGGCTGGAGGCGACGCCCGTGGACGGCGGTTTCCTGGTCCGGGCCCTGATCCCGCTGGAGGGCGCGGCGTGATCCGGGTGCTGGTGGTCGACGACGAGCAGCTCGTCCGCGCCGGGCTGCGGCTGATCCTTGAGGCGTCCGAGGACGTCACAGTGGTCGGCGAGGCGGCGGACGGTGCCGGCGCGCTGGAGCAGACCCACCGGTTACGCCCCGACGTGGTGCTGCTCGACGTGCGGATGCCGGGCGTCGACGGGCTGACCGTCGCGCCGGAGGTGGTCGCCACCGGCGCGAAGGTGATCATGTTGACCACCTTCGACCTCGACGAGTACGTGCACCGGGCGCTGCGGGCCGGCGCTGTCGGGTTCCTGCTCAAGGACACCCCGCCCCGCGAGTTGGCCGCCGCCGTTCGGACGGTGGCGGCCGGGCACGCGATGCTCGCCCCGACCGTGACCCGGCGGCTGATCAGTTCGTTCGCCGATCGTGGCCCGGGCCGGCGGGACGCGGCTCGCCAGCGGCTCGCACCGCTCACCACGCGGGAGTTGGAGATCGTTCGAGAGGTGGCGCGCGGGCACGGCAACGCGGAGATCGCCCGGCGGTTGACGATGAGCGAGGCCACCGTGAAGGCGCACGTCAGCCGGGCGCTGGCGAAACTGCACGCGGGCAACCGGGTGCAGTTGGCGATCCTGGTGCACGACGCCGACCTGCTGTGACGCGCCCGGGTGACGGCAGCGGGAGGCGATCAGCGGCGGGAGGCCGCGTGGCGGTGGGCCCGGCGGCGCAGCCAGCGGATCCCCTCCAGGCCGAACGTGATGACCAGCGAGACCCCCACTCCGACCAGTACGCCCTTCACGGGATCGCGTTCGAAGGCCAGCCCGCCGAAGTAACCGAGCAGCCCGCAGTACAGCGCCCAGGTGACCGCCGCGATGCTGTCGTACAGCAGGAATGCCCGGCGGGGATAGCGCACCGCGCCCATGGTGAGGGTGACCGCCGTTCGACCACCCGGCACGTACCGGCTGGTCGTGAGGATGATGCCGCCGCGCCGGTCCACGGCCCGGCGGGCCCAGTCGGAGCTGGCCCGCCGTCGGCTGCCATCCGGTAGACGGGCCAGCCGGTGCGCGCCGCCGCCCCGACCGATCGCGTAGGAGATGTGGTCGCCGACCAGCGCGCCGACGGCAGCGCTGACGATCACCAGGGTCAGGCTGGGGTGCCCTCCGCTGGCGGACAGCACCCCAGCGGTGATCACCGCCGCCTCACCCGGCACCGCCGGGAAGAACGCGTCGATCGCGGTGAGCCCGAAGATCACCAGGTACACCCACGGCGATGTGACCGTCCCACGGAGGAGGTCGAGCAGGGCGTCCATGCCCCCATGTTTGATGGCTCGGCGGCGGTCGGTGGCGCTTCGCCGACATTGCGCCGAATGGTCAGCCGATAACCGCCTCAACTCGTTGCGTCAAACGACACTGCCGGGGCTGCTGGAAGTCGGCGCTTGTGGGCCGTGGCGCGGTATCGGTGGTGGATGGCCTGGGCGACGGCGGGCCGCACGGGCTGGTTTTCCAGGAAGTCGTCGATGTCGTCGTAGCCGTATCCGAAAACTTCTTCATCGGGCTTGCTCGGTTGCAGGGACTCCAGATCAGCTGTGGGCGTCTTGCGGATCAGCGCGGGTGGCACGCCCAGCGTGTGGGCGATCGCGCGTACACGCCGTTTGGTCAGGCCGGCCAGCGGCACGAGGTCGGCGGCCCCGTCACCATGCTTGGTGAAGAAGCCCATGACGGCCTCGGCGGCGTGGTCGGTGCCGACGACAAGCCCACCGAGGGCTCCGGCCACGGCGTACTGGGCGATCATCCGTTGTCTGGCCTTGATGTTGCCGAGGATGAAATCCTGCTGGTGCGCGTCGGCCAGGGTTAGGCCGCCGGTGAGCAGCGCCTGCAGGCTCGCGTCGCTGGCCGGTTGGATGTCGACGGCCAGCAACTGGTCGGGTTGGATGAACGCCAACGCGGCTTGGGCGTCGTGCTCGTCACGTTGGTCGCCGTAGGGCAGACGCATCGCGATGAAGGTGGCGCGGTGTCCGCTGTGGCGTGCCCGCTCGACGGCGAGCTGACACAACCGACCGGCGGTGGTGGAGTCGATGCCCCCGCTGATGCCGAGTACCAAGGCAGCGTGGCCGATGTCGGCCAGTGCGTCGGTCAGGAAGGCGACCCTGTGCTCGATCTCGTGGCCCGGATCGAATGCGGCTTCCACCTGCAACTCGCGGGCGATGGACTGTTGGACCGCCGGGGTCATCGTGATCGGGACGGGCGTATCGGAAGGGCTCGCGTCGATCATCGCTTCTCGCTGCCAGCCGGGGGGTAATGGGCACCGTTGAATGTGACTCGCAGCGCGTATACCGAGGTTCCGGCGGTGATGAACAGGTGGTTCCGTTTCGGCCCACCGAAGGTGAGGTTGGCTACCGGTTCGGGTAGTAGCAGCTTGCCGATCAGGGTTCCGTCGGGGTCGAAGCAGTGCACACCGTCCCAGGCGGCAGCCCACACCCGCGCAGCGTCGTCGAGACGAATGCCGTCGAAACGGCCGAAGTCGCACTCAGCGAAGATCTTCCCACCGCTGAGGGTGCCATCGGCCATGACGTCGAAGACGCGGATGTGACTGGGGTCCTGTCGTGTGTCCACGATGTAGAGCTGTTGTTCGTCGGCCGAGAATGCCAGGCCGTTGGGGCGGCAGAAGTCATCCGCGACGACCTGCATGTCGCCGGTCGCAGGGTCCAGGCGAAATACATAACAGGCGCCGTCGAAATCACTGTCGCCTCTGTTGCCCTCGTAGTCGTTGTGAATGCCGTAACTCGGGTCGGTGAACCAGATCGTGCCGTCGGCGCGGACGACCACGTCGTTGGGGCTGTTGAGCCGCTTGCCGTGGAAACCATCGGCGAGCACTGTGATCGTGCCGTCGTGCTCGGTACGGGTGATCCGCCGATTGCCCTGCTCGCACGTGACAAGCCGACCCTGTCGGTCCACGGTGTTGCCGTTGGCGTAGCCAGAGCCGTGGCGGTAGACGCCGACAGCGCCCGTGGTCTCATCCCAACGCAACATCCGGTCGTTGGGAATGTCGCTCCACACCAGGTAGCGGCCGGCCGGAAAATACGCTGGCCCCTCAGTCTTGCGTGCGCCGCTGTGCAGCCGTTCGAGCACGAAGTCGCCGTCGCAGCCGCGGAACCGCTCGTCCAGCAGGTGGAACTCAGCGGGAACGGTCTCGGTCATCGCCGCGCCTCCTAATGCCGGAGTGTTGTTCGGCAGGATCCTATAAGTACCGTACCTGATATGTTCAACAATAGATCTTCCGAACCTCATTCGATGGAGATGCCTCGGTGGTAGATGACATCGACCGCGCGTTGCTGGCGCATCTGCAGCGCGACGCCACCCAGTCCTACGCGGCGCTGGCCAAGGCGGTGGGCCTGTCCGCCGGCTCGGCCCATGATCGGGTACGCAAGCTGCGCGAACGCGGCGTGATCCGGCGGACCACCATCGACGTCGCCCCGGCAACCGTCGGCCGTGGCGTGGCGGCCTTCGTGATGGTCGACGCCGACTCGTGGATGGGCGATGCCCCCACCCGCGACGCCCTTGCGGCCATACCCGAGATTCAGGAAGCGCACATCATCGCCGGCGCGGCATCACTGCTGGTGAAGATCCGTACCGCGACGACCGAAGACCTGCAAGCGGCGCTGCGCCGCATCTTCGGCATCGACGGCGTCACTGGCACCCAGGCCATGGTCGTGCTGGAGACATTCTTCGAACGGCCGGTGAGCGTGCTCGACCAGCCCGGCGAACCGCACCCGGCGGATGCCGACGCGCCGCTACGTTAAGACCGAGCCGATCAGTGCCGGTGGGGTGAGCAGCGGACCGTGCGCGGTCTTGTCGTCGGCGGTGGGCCCGTGCGAGGTCAGCACCACGGGTGTGCCCAGCTCCGCGCTGACCGCCTCCGTCCAGTCCGTCGGCGGGTCGTCGTAGAGCGGGCGGGAGCGCAGCAGGCGGGCGGTGAGCGCGGCCTGCCGGTCCAGGTCACCGGGCGGGCCCGGGGTGAGCCGGTCGGTGGTGTCGTAGCGGCGGCAGATCCGCAGGTCGGGGCCGGTCAGGTCGAGGTGGGTCAGGGCCAGGCCGTCGACGCCGCCGGCCGCCGCGAGGGCGTACCGGTGGGCGACAGCGTCGAAGTGGCCGAACCGGAACCGGCCCTGCCACGGGTTGGTCGGGTTGTGCGGATCGGCCAGTGGCAGGTTCGGGTCCTCGGTCACCAGCGGGCCCGCCCCGTGCCGGGTGGTGACCACCCGCAGCACCCCGACCCGGGTCACGTCGCCGGGCAGGCCCGCCTCGGCGAGCAGGCTGTCGGCGTTGGCGAACGTGGTGGTGCTCCACGTCGTGTACGGGTGGAAGCCGTGCCACTCGTCCAGCAGCACCCCCTGCGCGCCCTCGAAGACGCAGGTCCCGGAGCGCAGCGCACCGGCGAGCCAGCTCCGGTCGACGATCGTGACCCGCCCGGCGAACCCGGTGTACGCGGGCAGGCAGTCCTCGACCGGCGGCGCGTCCAGTGGGCCGAGTTCGGCGGTCAATCGGTCCCGCAGGACGGTCAGCCGGCGGCGCAGCAGCGCTGGGCTGTGGCAGTCGGCGACCCGGGGCGCGTCGTCCGGGTGGGCGAGACCGTACGCGACGGCCTCGCCCACCCCCAGCCCGCAGGAGCCGTGCCGGTCGGCTCCGCGGGCGATCTCCCGGGCCCGGTTGGCGGCCCGGTGGTACGGGGTGGCGAGCAGCGCCTCCCCGTCGACTGTCAGTCGGTCGAGCGCGTCGGTCACCCCGACAGTGGCGAGATGGTCGGCCTCGGCGGCCAGGGCCAGCGGGTCCACCACCACGTGCCGCGACAGGTGCGTACCGACCCCGCTGTGGAACGTGCCGGCGCCGAACTGCGCGAACGTGTGGTGCCGCCCGTCGCGCAGCACGACGTTGTGTGCCGCCTGCGCGCCCCCGTTGAAGCGGACCACCGTGTGCACGGGGCGGGTGGCGCAGAGCCAGTCCACGACCGTGCCCTTGCCGGCGTCGCCGTAGCCGAGGTCGACCACCGCCACGTGCTTCACAGCCGGGTCACCCCGCCGGAGGTGTCGCGGAAGGCCGGCAGCGTCGACACCTCGGCCCGCCGTCCCCGGCCGAGCCGGGCCAGCGCCTTCGACACGGTGCCGGTTGCGCCGGAGCCGGCGCGGTCCAGGTCACGCAGCCCTTCGTCCAGGTCGATGGCCTGTTCACCGAGGCCGATGGTGAGCGCGATGGTCTCGCACACCGCGTCCAGGTCGTCGAGGACCACGGCGTTCTGCCCGAGCAGGTCCCGCCAGAAGTCCAGCACCGTGGCGTTGCCGGCGTAGTGGCTGCCGGCGGGGAGCAGGTAGTAGGTGTCCCAGCGGCGGGTCACCTCGTCCACGATCTGCCGCAGCGGCACGTCCTCGGCCAGGTCGTCGCCCATCAGGCGGGCCACCTCCCGGGCCTTCACCTGGGGGTACGCCAGCTCGTCGCCGATGATGAACAGGTAACCGCGCCGGCCGCGCTTGTCCCAGCTGTCGGTGCTGGTGTGCCGGGCCATGAAGTACATGGCCAGCTCGTACGACTCGGACATCTGACCGCCGCCACCGCCTTCGAGGACGATCCGGCCGAGGTCGTCGTCCATCCGGTTGTCCGACTCGAACTGCCCGACCTGCAACGGCACCCGGTCGCAGGTGGCGTCGCCGATCGCGCCGAACATGATCTGCGGGTCGCTGGCGTAGCCCTGCCGTTGCAGCAGCCCGAGCAGCTGCGGCAGCTTGGTCTGCAGGACGCGCGGCACGTTGCGCATCGAGCCGGTCACGTCGAAGAGCACCGCGACGGGCGTCGAGCGGGGGTGCTCGTCGGAGTCGCGGCTCTCGCGGGTCGCGTCGCGGGGGTCGAGCGCGGGGTGCACGGTGCGCGCCCCGCTGTCGCTGTAGGAGAAGGCGCTCTTGCCGGTGGACCGGCGGTAGCGGTCGGCGGCGTCGTACACGTCGGTGGACCAGATTCCACTGCCCATGACAGCTCCTTAGGGGGTGAGGGTGAAGGGTCGGAAGGTGCGGGGCCCGTAGAGCCGGTCCAGCACCTGGTCGAGTTCGCGGAGCAGGCGCCAGGCGTCGTCGGGCCGGGCGTCCAGGGACCGTTGTCGGCAACCCTGGGCGAAGGTGTGCAGCTCACGGGGTGCGCGCGGCCCCATCAGCCAGCTCATGCAGTGGCTGGCCATGGCGATGTCGGTGCCCGGGCCGCAGGGCTGCTTCCTGACGACCTCCTCCGGGTCCCAGCCGTGGCCGGGCACGACCGCCGGGATGGTGCCGCCGACGGGCGCCGAGAAGCACCAGTCGACGAGCACGACTCCGTGGGCGTCCGGCTCGATCAGCACGTGTCGCGGCACTACCGCGCCGTGCACCACGCCGGCCCGGTGGGCCAGGCCGAGCACCACCAGCAGCCGCCGCCACATCCAGGCCACGTCCCGGGCGTCCAGCCCGTCGGGGTACGCACGCCGCACCTCGTCGAGGTCGTGCAGCCCAGGTGCGGTGGCCAGCACGTTGATCCGACGTTCCGCGCCGGTCGCGGCGTCGCGGTGCCGGAACTCGTCCACCAGCCGGGGCACGTACGGCAGGTAGCGGGGGTCGCCGCGCTCGGCGATGGTGCGCAGGGCGTGTGCCTCGCGGGTCATCAGGTCGTTGTCGGTGGGCCGCCGGGGCAGCTTGAGCAGCCGGTCGTCGCCCACGTCGTAGAGGTCGGCCAGGTCGCCGGAGTGGGCCAGCGCGCCGAGCCGGTAGTCGCCGAGGACTGTCACCTGCCGGGCCCGCCACCTGGTGGTGACGTGGATGAACGCCTCGGTGGCTTCGGCGCGTACCGCCGGGTCGGCCGGCAGGTGGTCGGGGTGCAGGGCCGCGACCAGCTCGCGGTAACGCCGGGCCGGCTGGTCCGCGCCGAACAGGTCGGCGTCGGTGCGGGCCGCCGCGACCAGGCCGATGGCCTCCGCCGTCCTCATCGCACCGTCTCCTCGCGGGCCGGGCGCAGCAGCGCCGGGTGCAGCAGGCGGGCGTCGCCGGCCCGGTAGAGCCGGGCGCGGGGGCCGCCTCGACTGCCGCCGCGCTCGGTGTTGGCACCGGTGCTCTCCACGAAGCCGGGCACGGACAGCACCTTGCGGTGGAAGTTGCCGGCGTGCAGCGGGTGACCCCAGACCGTTTCGTAGACGGCGCGCAGCTCGCTGATGGTGAACTCGGCGGGGAGGAAGCGTGTGGCGAGCGGGGTGTACTCCAGCTTGGACCGGGCCCGCTCCAGCGCGTCGTCGATGATCCGGCCGTGGTCGAAGGCGAGCTGCCGGCTGCTCAGCGCGGTCACCGGGAGCCAGATCGCCTCGTCGGCGTCGGTGCCGGGGGCCGGGTCCGGCAGGTCGGGGGCGAACGCGAGGTGGGCGATCGAGACGATGCGCATCCGCGGGTCGCGGTCGGGAGCGCCGTAGCTGCCCAACTGCTCCAGGTGTACGCGGCGTAGCCCGTCGCCGCCGAGCCCGGTCTCCTCGGCCAGCTCGCGTCGGGCGCCGGCGGTCAGGTCCTCGTCGGGGTGGACGAAGCCGCCGGGCAGCGCCCAGTGGCCCTCGAAGGGTGCCTGACCGCGCCGGATCAGCAGCAGGTGCAGCGCGTCGTCGCGGATGGTGAATGCGACCACGTCGACGGTCACCGCGACCGCCGGATAGGCCCGGGGGTCGTACGCGTCCAGGAACTCCTGCTCGTTCACGGCGTCTCTCTCACTGTGAGAACATCTCTATGTGAGAACAACTTAGCGCATGCGAGCGCGTCTTGCCAAGGGGTGCTCGTCAGCGCACGAGACCCGCCAGGTGCGGTCGGCCGCGCGAGTCGTGCAGGGCGAACCCGCCGTCCGGCAGCACTGCGAAGTTCACAGTGCTCGGCAGCGGCACCGGCAGCTTGAAGGCGACCTCGACGGCGTAGGAGTCCGGCAGTCGGTTCTCCAACGCGGCCAGGCAGCGCGCCTTGCTCCACATGCCGTGCGCGATCGGCCCGGGGAAGCCGAACAGCCGCGCACCGAGCCGGGAGGTGTGGATCGGATTGTGGTCTCCGGACACCCGCGCGTACTCCGTGCCGACGCGAGGCTCCACCCGCCAGCGGGCCGTGCCGGCCGGCGCGTCGGGCCGTCCGCCCCGCTCGCCCCCGCCAGGCTTGCGGTCCCGACCCAGGTACGTCGAGACACCCTCCCAGACCTTCTCGCCGTCGACCGAGCCGACCAGCACCACGTCCACCTGCCGTCCCCGGTCGTGCGGGCGCAGGTTCTCGGCGTACGCGATGAAGTCGATCGTCTCGTCGGCGGTGATCGGACGCTGCACGGCGATCCGGTTGCCGACGTGCACCAGGCCGGTGAGGGGGATCGGGAACGCCGGCAGGGTCATCAGTCGCAGCGCCAGCGGGAAGCCCATGACGTGCGGAAAG
>NZ_JBSFBM010000213.1:0-11969 GCF_053592955.1 Micromonospora sp. NPDC002411
CAGCGTGGGAGGTGCCCCCGCAGGCGCCGGAGGCGGTGTGGCGGGCGACGCCGGGCTGGTGGCCCAGGACGGGCGTGACGGCGGAGCGCTGGTCGGCTCGGCATCGGCTCCGCCAGCCCAGGACGGCCGGGACGGCGGAGCGCTGGTCGGCGCCGGGTCGGCTCCCCCGGCCCAGGACGGCCGGGTGGGTGCGGCGCTGCTCGGTTCGGCATCGCCTCCGCCGGCCCAGGACGGGCGGTCGCCCCGGGAGGCACTGGTAGCCCCGGACCCGGCCCAGGACGGGCGCTCGGCCGGCGGCCCACTGGTCGGCGTCGGACCATCGGCCCAGGACGGGCGCTCGGCCGGCGGCCCACTGGTCGGGGCCGGGCCACCGGCCCAGGACGGGCGTCCCACGGCGGGCGGCGGTGCCGGCGACGACACCGGCGGGCCGCTGGTCGGGGACGGGTCCGAGTCGACGGACCGGAGGGAACGATCGGCAGGTGGCGCAGCGGACGGAGCAGCCCAGGACGGGCGGGCGGTCGGCGGCACGCTGGCCGGTTCGACAGGGTTGTCCGGCGCGGATTCGGACGCGGCCTCACCTCGCGCGGGCTCGTACCCACGCGGTGAATCGGCGCGGACCGGTTCGTACGGGCGGGGTGACTCGGCCCGTACCGGCTCGTATGGCTGGACCGGATCGGCGACCCAGCCGGACGCGGAATCGTCCCGCGTCGGCGGGCCGTCCGGCTCGTCGTTCTGCCGGGACCAGGGCGGTGCCCAACCACGGTCCCAGCTCGGACGGTTCCAGCTCGGCCCCGACCAGTCCGGCTCGACGGCCGGCGGCTCCCCGGCGCGGCGCGTCTCTCCCGAGCGGGGGCCTTCGGCGCCGCGACCCGGCTCAGCACCGCGACCCGGATCAGCCGCTTCGGCGTGCGCGTCCGGCCCCGGGGTGCGCCCCGGCGCTGCCGGAGGCTCCGGCGTCAGCGGGTCCCGCCAGTCGCGTGACGCGGCCGACGGGTCGTCGGCCGCGAGCCGTTCCGCGATCGGCGCATGGAAGCCGGGCGGCACCTCGAAGCCCGACGCGGCGGTGCCGACGGGCGGCACCTGGACGGCCGGCGGCGCCGAGGTGGGCAGCCCGGGCTCGGCCCAACGGGCGCGATGCGCGGCGGCGGGATCGGCTGTGGAACGTGGACCGGCGCCCGTGTCCGGCTCGCCGCCGCCCTGCTCCGCCGGCGGCACGGGACGTTGCGCGGGAACCACCAACCGGTCGCTGGCCGCCTCGGGGCGCCCCTCGCCGGGCAGCCCGGGCGGTGCGCTCACCGGCGTGGGACGTCCCCCGGTCGGTTCGAGACCGGGGCGACGGACGCCGTTGGTGTCGTCCGGGTGGCGGACACCGTTGGCGTGGTGGCCGTTGGCCCGAGCCGGTGGCTCCGGGTCGCCGGGCGACCCGGCCAGGGGCGACGGAAGGTCGCCGTGTCGGGTGGAGGAGGCACGCCAGCCGGAAGCCGGGTCGGGCTGCCAGCGCGGCGCCTGCTCCCGGGCATCCTCGCGGTCGGCGGCTCGGGGCCACCCACCTGCCTGAGGCGCCCACCCACTGACGGGACGACTCGGGTCGTCGTGCTGACCCGCTCCGTCACCGTGTTCTCCCGGGGTGGCGGCTCCGGGTTGCCCTGTTTCACTCACCGCGCGCTCCTTGGTCGCCCCCGCTGAGGCTACCGTGTGCCGAGAGTGGCGATAAGTTACAGCGGCGGGCCATTTCCACGACGGTGGTCAGTGACCTCGCCGGTCTGGGGGGAAAATGCCGGCTCGTACGGAGAACTCGGAGGATCCCATGACCGCTGCGGGGAATGGTGCACAGACCGCTGGCCGGCCCACCCGCCTGCCCCGCTCCGCGCGTCGTAAGCAGCTTCTCGCTGCGGCGCAGGAGGTGTTCGTCGCCCAGGGCTACCACGCCGCCGCGATGGACGACATCGCCGAGCGGGCCGGGGTGTCGAAGCCGGTGCTCTACCAACACTTCCCCGGGAAGATGGACCTTTACCTGGCGCTGCTCGACACGCACTGTGACGCCATCGTCGCTCAGGTGCAGGACGCGATGCGCGGCACCAGTGACAACAAGGAACGGGTCAGCGCCTCGGTGCGCGCGTACTTCGACTTCGTCGACCACGAGAGCGAGGCGTTCCGGCTCGTCTTCGAGTCGGATCTGCGCAACGACCCGGCGGTGCGGCAGCGGGTGGAGCGGGTCGAGCAGGGCTGCATCGCGGCGATCACCGACACCATCATCTCGGACACCGGGGTGAGCCGGGCGCACGCCGAACTGCTCGCCTCCGGGCTGGTCGGCGCCGCCGAGACGGCCGCGCAGTTCTGGCTGGCCGGTGGCCGGCAGGTGCCGAAGGCCGAGGCCGAGGCGTTGGTGGCCGCACTGTCGTGGCGGGGCATCGCGAGCTTCCCGCTGCAAGGTGAGTCAGCCTGACCGTCGACCCCGTGATCGGATAGCCTTCGCAGGGCGGTTCTTTCGCCCCAGTTGAGGAGGCACAGTGGAGGTCAAGATCGGCGTGCAGTACGCGCCGCGCGAGCTGGTACTGGACAGCGCGCAGTCGCCGGCCGAGATCGAGCAGATCGTGACCGACGCCTTCGCCGGTAACGGCGGCACGCTCTCCCTGACCGACGAGAAGGGCCGGCGGGTCATCGTTCCGGTCGAGAAGGTCGCCTACGTCGAGATCGCCGAGGCGTCGCCCCGGGCGGTTGGTTTCACCGTCCGCTGACCGGTCCGGCCATCGCGGCAGGTCGGCGTTCGGCCCACCTGCCGCAGGCCGGCCCCGGTCCCGACCGTCGCAGACCGGTCCCGACCGGCTGGGCGGTCAGTTGTTCAGCCCGGCGGCGGCCATTCGCGCGGTGTGCGCGGCGGTGAGCCTGCCGAACAGCCCGGGCACGTCGACCCGGTCGTCCCGCGCGATGAGCGTGGTGAGTGCGGCCCGCTCGGTGGCGACACGGCTCGCCTGGGACAGCGCCTCGCCGACCAGCCGCCGCCCCCACATGGAGAGCCGGCCGGCCACCCGGGGGTCGTCGGCGACCGCGGCCCGGATCTCGGCCGCGGCGAATTCGGCGTAACGGGAGTCGTGCAGGACGTCGAGCACCAGTGCCCGGTCCGGTTCCTCCAGTGCGTCGGCGATCTCCCGGATGAAGTCGTCGGTGATGGCGTCGCCGACGTACGCCTTGGCGACCACCTCCGCCCAGTCCCGAGGCTCGGTCGAGTCGTGGTACGCCTGCAGCGGCTCGACGTACGGCGCCATCGCGGCCTCCGGCGGCACACCCAGCGCGGCCAGTCGGTCGGCGAGACGCCGGTAGTTGACGATCTCGGCGGCGGCCATCTCGTTCAGCGCGGCTCGCCGGCGCAGGTCAGGGGCGAGCCGTGCATCACCGGCCATTCGTTCGAAGGCGAGCAGTTCGCCGAAGGCGACCAGGCCCAGCAGATCGGCGACGGCGGGACCGGGGGTGGTCGGCGTGGACACGAGCGCAGGCTACCCCGTATCCGAACGCTCGGGCGGACGTGACGTAGGTCACATTTGCTTGCCCCGCGTGGCGAGTGGCGGGAAGGGAATCGGGACGGGGGCATGCCTGTTCAGGTAGCATGGAGCAGTTGCCGTGGGCGCCGATCTGATCGAAGCTCAGCCCGCGGCGCGCGTGCGGCCCGGTCCGGCTCGGCAGTCTGCCGCCGACCGTGTGGCCCGCGTCATACCGAACGCGCCCTGAGGACATGACGGGCGCACCCACGAGAGGGCACCCCCACATCCAGATGAGCGAGTTGACTCAAGATCTGATGGACGGCCAGGAACTGGCCCCCACCGCCCCGGTTCGACCGGAGGCCCCCACGTTCGCCGCACTCGGCGCCCGCGCCGAGACCGTCGAGGCTCTGGCCGCGGCCGGCATCACCCGCGCCTTCGCCATCCAGGAGTACGCGATCCCGATCGCGCTGCGCGGCGTCGACCTGATCGGCCAGGCGCCCACGGGCACCGGCAAGACCCTCGGCTTCGGCGTACCCCTGTTGGATCGGGTGTTCGCGCCGGGCGAGGGAAGCGACGGTGTCCCGCAGGCGCTGGTCGTCGTCCCCACCCGTGAGCTGGGCATCCAGGTCGCCAAGGACCTGGCCGCCGCCGGCCGCACGCGCGGCGTCCGGGTGCTGCCGATCTACGGCGGCGTGGCGTACGAGCCGCAGATCGACGCGCTGCGCAAGGGCGTCGAGATCCTGGTCGGCACCCCCGGCCGGTTGATGGACCTGCAGAAGCAGAAGCACCTCCGTCTGGACCGGGTGCACGCCCTCGTCCTCGACGAGGCCGACCGGATGCTCGACCTGGGCTTCCTCGACGACGTCGAGAAGATCCTCGCGATGCTTCCGGAAGACCGGCAGACGATGCTCTTCTCGGCCACCATGCCGGACCCGATCGTCACCCTGTCCCGGCGCTTCCTGCGCCAGCCGATGACGATCCACGCCGGGCACACCGCCGAGACCGGTCCGTCGCCGCAGACCCAGCAGTTGGTCTACCGCACCCACTCGATGAACAAGGTCGAGGTGGTGGCACGCATCCTCCAGGCGGAGGGGCGTGGACTGACCATGATCTTCACCCGCACCAAGCGGGCCGCCGACCGGGTCGCCGAGGACCTCGACTTCCGCGGGTTCGCGGTCGCCGCGGTGCACGGTGATCTCGGCCAGGGCGCTCGCGAGCGGGCACTGCGCGCCTTCCGCGCCGGCAAGATCGACATTCTGGTCGCCACCGACGTGGCGGCCCGAGGGCTGGACGTCACCGGCGTCACCCACGTGATCAACTACGACTGCCCGGAAGACCAGGACACCTACACCCACCGGATCGGTCGTACCGGCCGGGCCGGCGCGACGGGCGTGGCCGTGACCTTCGTCGACTGGGACGACATGCCGCGCTGGCGGATCATCGACAAGACCCTCGGTCTGGAGATGCCGGAGCCGCCGGAGACGTACCACACGTCGCCGCACCTCTACACCGACCTGCACATCTCCACCGAGGTCAGCGGCACGCTGCCCACGGCCGAGCGCACCCGGGCCGGGCTGTCCGCCGAGATCGAGGAGGACCTGGGCGGGACGACGCGCTCCCGCCGGGGCGACGGCGGTGGTCGGGGTTCCCGACGCGGTGAGAGCCGCAGTGAGGGGCGGGGCGAGCGCCGTGGTCGGGGCGACGGTCGCCGTGACCGCTCCGACTCCGGCACGCCGGCCGTCGCCGAGGCACCCGCGGCCGACGCCACCGAGGAAGGCACCCGTACCCCCCGCCGTCGGCGTCGTCGCCGGGCCGGCGAGGTGGTCGCGGGCGAGGCGACCGCGGTGATCGCCGCCGAGACCGCCGCCACCGAGCCGGCCGCCGCATCCGACGGCGAGCCGTCGAAGCCGCGTCGCCGCCGGCGTCGCCGTGGTGGCGGCTCCGGTGCGGGTACGCCGGCCGAGGCGACCGCCGACTGACCAGCAGCCACACCTGACATCCCCCGCACCGCCCCGCGCGGTACGGGGGATGTTCCCTTCCCACCCCACCTGCCGAAGATGGAACGATGCCGGAACCACTGGACGCCGCCCTGACCGAGGTCCGGGCGCTGCTACTCGACCCCGCGCTGACCCGGGCGGTCGCCGCCGGACGACGCCGTGGGCACCGCCCCTCGATGGTTCGGGCCGAGCTGCGGCCGGTGACGCTCAAGGCCGGACCCCGCATCCAGATCGCCACGTCGGACGGCGCTCGCCCGTACACCCGTAACGTCGCTCCCGGCGCGGAGGCCGCCGTTGCGGTCGACGAACTGTTGGCCGAGCCCTTCGGCAACTGGCACGTGGAGACGGCCGACGCGACGCTCCAACTGCGGGTGACCAAGTCCGGCGAGGCTCAGGTGCACCGGGCCGCGACCACCCGTGCTGCGGCGACGCCGGGCGGGAACGACCGGGCCAAGGAATACCTCCTCGATCCCGGTGACCCGATCTTCACCGAGATCGGCGGCTCGGCGGCCAAACGACGCCAGGTGGACGCGTTCCTGCGGGCCCTCGCCGCGACCCTGCCCGACGACCTGACCGGTCCGCTCCGGGTCGTCGACCTGGGCTGCGGCAACGCCTACCTGACGTTCGCCGCGTACCGCTACCTGACGGGTCGCGGGCTGGACGTCCACCTGATCGGTGTGGACGTCCGGGAGGACCAGCGGCAGCGCAACACCGAGCTGGCGCAGCGGTTGGGTTGGGCCGACCAGGTCAGCTTCGTGGCCGGCACCATCGCCGACGCCGTCGTCGACCCCGCGCCCGACCTGGTGCTGGCGCTGCATG
Organism: Micromonospora sp. NPDC002411; assembly: GCF_053592955.1. Lineage (NCBI taxonomy): Bacteria > Bacillati > Actinomycetota > Actinomycetes > Micromonosporales > Micromonosporaceae > Micromonospora > Micromonospora sp. NPDC002411. Next base: position 6,296 of record NZ_JBSFBM010000213.1, read on the forward strand.
CCTGCGACACCGCCACCGACGAGGCGTTGGCCCGCGCGGTGCGTTGGGAAGCCCGCTGGGTGCTGGCCGCCCCCTGCTGCCACCACGACCTGGCGAAGCAGCTCCGCGCCCACCCGGCCCCGTCCCCGTACGAGCTGCTGACCCGGCAGGGCATCCTGCGCGAGCGCTTCGCCGACGTGCTCACCGATGCGCTGCGCGCCGGGTTGCTGCGGGTGCACGGGTACCGGGCCGAGGTGGTGGAGTTCGTGGACTCCCAGCACACGCCGCGCAACCTGCTGATCCGTGCGCGCCGCACCGGCGGCGGGCCGACCGAACCGCAGCGTGCGGAGTACCGCGAGCTGGTCGACCAGTGGCAGGTCACGCCTCGGCTGGAGACCCTGCTCTCCGCCGACGACGAAAAGCTCGCCTAGGGCGTGTGTCAAAGTCCTCGGTCGTGCCGAGGCGGAGTCCAGGCGGCGGTCCGGCAAGGCGGAGATGGGCTTGGATACCGGTGTTGTATCCGAGCCCATCTCCAACGCCGCCGGCCGTCGTCTGGGCCCGCCGCAGGCCGGCCAGGGGCTTTGACACACGCCCTAACGGCGGCGGTCGCTGCGGTCGCGGGCGCCGGCACCGCCGTCGAGGACGGACACCCGGTCGGCACCGAGCCGGTGGCCGGCCCGATCGCCGTCTCCCGGAGCGGTCGGGAACGGGACGACCTTGCCCGCGCTCTCGGCGTTACCGGCCGCGGCGAAGGCGTTCCAGGAGATGTCCACCAGCAGCTTCTTGACCTCGGCGTGCCGGACGGCCGCACTGTGCTGCAACGCCATCCGGGCACCGAGCACGACACCGACCAGCGTCGTGGTGATCGCGCCGGTGGCGGCCAACACGTGCAGACCGGTCGCGGAACTGGTGCGGAGCGCCAGGACCAGCAGCCAGATCCAGAAAGCGGCAGCGAAGACGCCGGCCTTGGCGACGAAGAAGAGGCTCACCGCACCGGGCTGGTACGGCTGGGGGCGGCTCGGTTCGGCCATGGTGCTCCTCGGCGATGGTGCGGTCGGAGGCGGCAGGCGCGATACGCCAGGCCGGGACGGGCACCGAGCTTAGTGGAACAACGATGATGATCGCTCGGTGCAAATTTCGGACCGCACCATGCTGCCGGAGAAAAAGTCTCATTCACGGGACAGTTTGTGCGGTCAGTCAATTGTTTCCGCCCTTGGGCGTACTACCCTCGGAAGCGCATCGTCCCGGTGCTCCGGCAGGGGGGAAAGACACACAGGGATGGCATCAGCCGACGTATCACCACAGATGGCCTTCGCCCGCTTCGTCCGGCGCGCCATCGATGACGCTCGTGACGAACGTGGCTGGACCGTGACCGATCTTGCCTCACACACGGGCGTTGGTCGCTCCACCGTGTTCCGCTGGCTCGCTGGTGACTGGCAGGACTATCCCGAACTGGCGAAGGTACGCGGCTTCTGCGCCGCGCTGGATCTGCCGGTCGCCGCGGCCTTCCGTGCGCTCGGGTTGCCCGACGCCGGCCCCACGCCCCGCCGACGCCACGACGACGGCCCCGTCGAGGCGGACGTCCGCGCCATCCTGGACCGGCTGGCCGATCCCACGGTCCCCGCCGAGGAGAAGCACCACATCCGCGACCTGCTCCGCTACCTGGCCCGCCGCCCCATCCGCCGCGCCGGCTAACCCCACGCCCACGCCCGAGATCGTCACAACATCGGGGATGTTGCTGCCTCAAACGCACCGGAAGCAGCAACATCCCCCGATGTTGCGCGGATCTGCCGGCTCAGCCCGGAACGGGTCGGACCGCCACAGCCGACCCAGCCCGAGCATCGATCATGAAGTTATTGCCACGACGCGCCGTGGAAAGTGGCGATAACTTCATGATCAACGGAACGAAGGGGGGCGGCAGGGGCGGGTGGGGCTTTAGGGGACGGTGAGGGTGAACTCCGCCGTGTGGACCGTGGGGCCTACCTGGAAGTCGAGGTAGAGGCGGTAGCGGCCCGGCCCCGGGGTGGTCAGCCAGAACTTGATCTGGCCGTCCAGCAGTTCCGGCTCCGGGTGCACGTGCAGGTAGCCGAGGTCGCCCTCGCGCAGTGCCACCAGGTGCCCGTACGCCCCGAGGTAACGCTCCAGCGGGGCGGCTCCGCCCTCGCCGTCGACCCGGAAGGTCAGTGGCACTGTCGTCCCGGCCTGCGGGGTGCCCTGGTAGCCGACCGTGAACCCGTCCACCGTCGTCGAGGTGGCCGGTCCCGGCAGCGGGCGAGGCTGGTAGTCACCGGGCACCACCAGGTCCGCGCCGAGGGTCACCGCGGTCTGCGCGCCGGTGTCCGCGACGACGGTGAAGTCGGTGTACGCGCGCCAGACGCCGGACTGCGCGAGGGTCAACGGCACCGACCAGGTGCCGTCGGCCGCCATGGTCGGGTGCAGGTGCTGGTAGCCGGTCAGGTCCCGGCGTACGACGATGAGGTGCATCGGCTTGTCGTGCACGACGGCGAAGCGGGTGACCGGCCGACGCTGCACGTCGCGTACCTGGAAGCGGAGCTGACCGGGGCGACCGGCCGTGAAGTCGGTGGACAGCGGCACCAGGGTGAGCCCGGCCGAGCTGACCGCCAGGCCACCCGGCTCGGTGGGCGCGCCCTGGTCGGTGCCCGTGGCGGTGCCGTGGTTGTGCGGGCCGATGCCCGGTGGGTCGGTGTGTTCGGCGGCCAGGGAAGGGACGCCGGCGGTGGTGCCACCCTCGTTCAGCCGGCCGAGGCCGAAACCGAGCAGGACCGCCAGCACCAACCCGCCGACCACCAGGGCCAGCCGGAGTGTGGCCCGGTCCGGCGCGGCGGAGACCTGGTCAGGCACCGCCGACACCCAGCACGTGAACCCCCTGGTCGAAGGCGGCGCGGGTGTCGGGCTGCTGGTCGGTCATGCCGCCCACGGTACCGTCGCGCCGAGCCGACCCGGACCGACGCCCGGACGGCGTGGCGACGATCGCATTCGACGCCGCCCGGGAACTTCTCCACCGACCGGCACCGAAGCGGGCGTCACCCGGCGACGGCGAGGGCGAGCGGGAGCACGTCGGGTGCGCCGGCCCGGCGCAGTGCCCGAGCCACGAGCGTCATCGTCCAACCCGAGTCGATCAGGTCGTCGACGAGGAGCACCGGGCCGTCCAGGCCAGCCAGGGCGTCGGCCAGCTCGGTCGGCACGGTGAAGGTGTCGTGCAGCGCGCGTACCCGTTGGGCGCTGTTGCCGCGCGGCCCACCGGGGCCGCCCGCACCAGCCGGCGTGACCTGGCCGAGGAGCGGCAGCCGGCCCACGGCGGCGATCCGCTCGGCGAGCGACCCGACCAGCCGGGGCCGCCGCCGGGAGCCGACCGCGACCACGGCCACCGGCCGGCGGGGCCACGGGTCGTCGCCGTGCGCCCACGCCTTCAGCACCTCCACCACGGCGCCGGCCACGTCGTCGGGCACCGGCCCGTCGGGCGCCTCCGGGCCGACAAGATCCCGCAGCCGGCCACCCCAACCCAGGTCGGAGAGACGCCCGACCGCACGGCCCGGCAGGGCCTGCTCCGCGGGGGCGATCCGGCCTTTGAGGGGTACGCCCACCGCGTCGAGCCCGGTCGGCCAGAGCTTCTTCGGGGCGATCTCCACACCGGGCCGGCCCAGGAAGGTCTGCGCGGCGGCGAGAGCGGCCGTCGACACGTCGGCGGCGAAGAGGGGCTCGGCGCACCTGTCGCACCGACCGCAGTCGGTCGCCCCGGTGTCGTCCAGGCGTTCCCGTAGATACCGCATCCGGCAGTCGGACGTGGTCGCGTACTCCCGCATGGCCTGTTGCTCGACGGTGCGTGCCTCGGCGACGCGGCGCAACCGGGCCTCGTCGTAGGTCCAGGGTTCGCCAGTGGCGAGCCAACCACCGCGCACCCGGCGGACCGCGCCGTCCACGTCGAGAACCTTGAGCATCAGCTCCAACCGGGCCCGGCGCAGGTCGACGAGGGGTTCGAGGGCCTGGGTGGAGAGCGGGCGGTCGGTGTGCAGGGCGGCCAGCACGGCCCGGACCTGCTGCTCCGGCGGGAACGCCAGCGAGGCGAAGTATCGCCAGATCGCGGCGTCCTCGGCACCGGGCAGCAGCAGGACCTCGGCGTGCTCCACGGCGCGACCGGCGCGGCCGACCTGCTGGTAGTACGCGATCGGCGACGGTGGCGCGCCGAGGTGGACGACGAAGCCCAGGTCGGGCTTGTCGAAGCCCATGCCGAGCGCGCTGGTGGCGACCAGCGCCTTGATCTTGTTGTCGAGCAGGTCCTGCTCGGCGGCCCGCCGGTCGGCGTCCTCGACCTGCCCGGTGTACGAGGACACCGGGTAGCCCCGGGAGCGCAGGAACTCGGCGGCCTCCCCCGCTGCCGCAACGGTCAGCGTGTAGACGATCCCCGAGCCGGGCAGCTGATCCAGGTGGTCGGCGAGCCAGGCCAGCCGGTGCGCCGGGCTGGGCAGGTCGAGCACCCCGAGGCGCAGCGACTCGCGGTCCAGGGTGCCGCGCAGGACGAGCGCGTCGCCCAACTGCTCGGCGACGTCCTGGGTGACCCGGGAGTTGGCGGTGGCGGTGGTGGCCAGCACCGGGGTGCGCTCGGGCAGCTCGGCGAGGAACGTGCGCAGCCGCCGGTAGTCGGGGCGGAAGTCGTGCCCCCAGTCGGAGACGCAGTGCGCCTCGTCGACCACCAGCAGCCCGGTCGTCGCGGCCAGCTTGGGCAGTACGCCGTCACGGAAGTCCGGGTTGTTGAGCCGTTCCGGGCTGATCAGCAGTACGTCCACGGCCCCGGTCTGGATCTCGGCGGTGATCTCGTCCCACTCGTCCAGGTTCGCCGAGTTGATCGTGCGGGCCCGGATGCCGGCCCGGGCCGCCGCCTCGACCTGGTTACGCATCAGCGCCAGCAGCGGCGAGACGATCACCGTGGGGCCGTGCTCCCCGCCGTCTCGCAGCAGGGCGGTGGCCACGAAGTAGACAGCCGACTTGCCCCAACCGGTGCGCTGCACACAGAGCACCCGCCGCCGGTCGACGACCAGCGCCTCGATGGCCCGCCACTGGTCCTCGCGCAGCCGAGCGTGGTCACCGGCCAGCCGGCGCAGCACCGCCTCGGCCCGCTCCCGTACCGCTGCTCGATCGTGGCTCATCCGGCATTTCTACCAGCCGTCGCCGGGGAACCCCCACGGTCAACGGGGCCCGAAACGCTCCGACCGCGTCGTCACGGGAGTGTGCACCGGCAGGAAGAGCAGGACGTCGCGGAGCGCCTCGGTGGCCGCGACCGGAAGCGGGCAACGCGCTGCCAACTCCTCCATCGACCCGTACGGGCCGCGTACCCACCGGTCCATCGCCACCTGCCGGCGTTGCGCATCGGTGAGCCCGGGCAGCGTGGCGAGCACCTGATCGGGTACGGCGTTGACGTCGACGAGCCCGCCGTCGTCGAAGGCGCGGGGCAGGTCCGGTCGGCCGATCGCGAACTCCAGACGTGCCGAGGGGTAGCGGTGCAGCAGGTTGCGCGCCTGCTGGCGGCGAATCCGGCGCTCCTCCTCGAGGGCCTGCGCCACGCGCGGCCGTCCGGTGATCCGTCCCCAGACCCAACTGTTGAGCAGGACTATGTGCGCGGAGCCCACCAGCCAGCAGAGAAAGATCACGCCGAGCCCGGAGAACACCTCCGCCGGCG
>NZ_JBSFBM010000214.1:0-11957 GCF_053592955.1 Micromonospora sp. NPDC002411
GACCACGCCCGGCGGATGCGGGCCGGGTCGGTGGTGGCGCGTGCCTCCCACCCGACGTGGCCGGTGCGGCAGCGCGGGTCGCGGCCGGCGCACTGGTCGGCGGTGTGGTCGGGGAACGCGGGTCGCTTGTCGTCGGGGCGCAGCGGGAAAACGTGCCAGCCGCGCGCGGCGTGCGCGAGCGCGGCGGTGAGCAGATCAGACATGAGTGCTCCTGTTCAGGCAGGGCGACGCAGAGCGCGGACGGCGGCGAGGTCGATCAACTCACCGCCGGTGTCAGGTGCCGGGCGGGTACGGGCGGCGGTGGCGACGGCAAGCCGCAGGTAGAGGCGGTAGCGGCCGACATCAACGCCGCCCATCGGCCACCGCTGGCCCTGTTGGATGACGTGCCCGAGGTCAGCGAGGGCGGCAACGGCGGCAACGGCGGCGTCCAGCTCGGCCCGGGTGCCGCTAAGCCACACCTCCATCAGCCGGCCCGCCTCGGTCGAGGCCGGGCGGTGATCGCGGCGCGGGTCACGGCGTGCCGCAGGTCGCCGAGCAGCCCGACCAACTGCCGGCGCGCGGCCAGCTCAGACGGCGCGAGCGCGACCCTGACACGCACCTCGGCGTGCTCCCGCCCGGCGGCGGTGCGCACCCGCACCAGCACCGCGCGGGAACGGCCAGCAACGTCGACCACGATCTCTTCCGATCGGTGCTCACCGAGGCCGCAACGGTGGTCCATCCCGCACCACTCGGTGTGGCCGGCGGCGCGGCGGTTCATCGGTTCGCCTCAGCGCGCAGCCGGTGAAAATGGTTGTAGACGCGTCGACCGGTGCGCAGCCGGTGGCCCCGGTCGCAGCGGCGGCAGGCACGCGGGCGGCGCAGTACGCGGGTGGTGGTCCGGCCGGTTCCGGCGCAGCGCTGGCAGGTTTTGACGGGCTTGACCCAGCACAGCCCGGCGTAACCGAGCGTGATCAGGGCGGGGATCATGGCGAGGGTGATAGCGGCGGTCAGGTGGGGGTTCACGGGTGCCTCCCGGGCCGGTTTTTGGGTGCACGGGGCCGTGAGCTGCTATCTGCTAGGTCGCAGCTCATGATTCGGATCAGGTGCTAGCGAGGGTGCTAGCGCTAGCAGGACGGGCCGCTAGCGCTAGCACCCTCACGGCCGGTCAGCCGGCAGACCGCTTCCGGTCACGCTCCGCGATCGCGGCGAGTACGTCGGGGTGCTTGATGCCGCGCCGGGTGGTTGGCTTGCCATCGATGCGCCGACCCACGTCGCCGACCTTCACCGCCGGGTGCGGCTTGAGTGCGGTCGTGAGCTGCGCGGCCTCCCAGCCGCCGTAGACCTCGGGCCGCAGCTCGGCCAGCAGACCGCACAGCGTCTCGTTCCACACCGCCTTTTCGTCGCCCGGCCAGATTCGCGCCAGGTCGCCGAGCACGTCCGCGACCGGGGCCACCTCGCGGGTCTGCTCGTCCGGCTTGGGCAGCGTCCCGGCCGCCTGCCGCAGGGCGACGGCGCGGGCGACGATCCCGGCGGCGGCGTTGGTGTCTACCTTGTACGACTTGCCCGCAGTCGGCTTGGGGCCGAAACCCCGCAGGATGCCCCACCCGGCCTCGTCGCCCGGCACGAACACCGTGGCCCGGTATCCGTTCTTGTAGGCCGACGTGCCAAGAATCATGTCGTTCGCGGTCTGGTCGGCCACCGACAGGCAGAAACGGGAGTTGACGTTGCGGGTGATGCCGGTCGGCAGACTGTCCTTGTCGGGGATCTGCGTACCGATCAGCAGGATCACGCCGAACGCCCGGCCGAGCTTGATGACCTTCTCCAGGATCTCGCCGGCTTCCTTGCCGTACTTGCTGGTCATCAGCTCTTGCAGCTCATCGAAGAACGCCACGAGCGGGTGAAGCCCGGAGCCCTTGAGGTTGGCCAGCTCGGGAGTGACCTTGTTCTCGGGGGCCTTACCCAACCTGGCGTAGTGGTCGATGCGCTTGGACCGGCGGCGGCACTCCTCGTACAACCACTCGATGAAGGCGAAGCACCGGGCGAGCGTGTCGTCATCGAAGCCGTTGCCGTACTCGGCCATGACCGGCTCCAACACTGCGAAGTCCCCGACGCCCTTGAGTTCGTAGCCCCGGATCTCGGCGCGCGGGTCCAGCGACGCGGCCAGCACCAACGTCCGCAGCGCGAACGTTTTCCCCGACCCGGGCTGACCACCGAACAGCCAGTTGCGGAACATCATCTCCGCGTTGATGGCGTCCAGTCGGGGGGTGGTGGCGAACGGAAACGCCTTGAACAGGTCCACCTTCGCGCCGGTCGACAGCAGCGGCCAGGGCGGTTGCGTCATCTGCGACGCCGGTTCGTAGCCGACCCACAACGCCAGCCGGCCCGTGTGACCCGGTGCCGGTTCGGGCCACACCTGATCCAGCGGCAGCCGCATCGCCGAGGCCAGCCGACCGCGCCGGGCGACCACCTCGGCGGCCTCCACCCCATACGGGAGGTCGACCACGGCCAGGTGCCCGGGGCCGTCGCGGTGAATGTCCACCGGGAAGCTGATCGCCTTCGGGTCCTTGGCAACCGCGCTGTTGATCGCTGCCATCTGCAACGAGGTCAACGCCCGCCGCACGAGGTCGGCGGTCAACTTGCGGTAACGGGTGCCCTCGGTGACCCGGTCGGTCAGCGGCTTGTCCGCCGGTCGACCGAGGGTGGCCAGCAGCGGCACCACCACCGCCAGCGCCAGGTAGCGCCACCACGGCGGGCCAACCGTGAGCACGATCGCCCCGGCGACGGTCGCGCCGGCACCAGCGGCCAGGACCCACCACCGCCATACGCTTTGGCGCTGTCGGCGGGCGTCGAGCTTGAGCCACACATCGGCCTCACCACGGGTCGCGGCGGCCTGCCGCAGGTGCCAGTTGCCCTCTTCGGCGCTGGCCCAGTGCAACGCCCGACCGAGGCCGCGGAACAGCCCAACCGGTGCCCACACAACGGTTTTCGCCGCGTACTTCGGCACCCTGACCGCGTGGTAGGCGGCGACGTAGCCGGCGTCCTTGCTCTGGTGCCGCGCCGCCGCGCGCAGGCCGCGCCACGAACGCGCCCACTCGGCCAGGATCGGCCGGCGCTCCCGCTGCCGGGCGAGCACCTCCGGCGGGATGTCCTCGGCCGCGTCGACCAGACCGCCGAGGCGCTCCGGGCTGTCATCGATCGTCTCGGCGTCCTCGGCGGTGTCGTCCTCGGCGGTGTCGTCGGCGTCGGCCGGCGGGCGGGGGCGCGGCACCCGCCGGGCGCGGGCGTCGTCCAGGTCGACCACCTCGGCATCGGGGCCGTTCAGCTCGGCTTCGGCGGCCTGCCAGTCGAAGCGGTCATCGTCACGGGGGGAAGTCATGGTAGGGGTTCCTCCATCTGATCCGTGAGGGTCGGGGGGTGAGGGTCGGCGGCGCGGCGCAGGTTGGGAAGCCGGGTGGCCGCGCCGCCGGGCGGGGTTAGGTGTCGGTTGCGCCGCAGCAGCGGCACGTCTTGCCACGGTTGACCGGCGTGCAGGCGCACCCGCAGGAGAGGCAGCCGCGTGCGGGGATGCCGCCGGAGTAGGCGTGCATGCACCCGCATCCGGGGCAGCGGGCCGGCATCAGCGGCCCTTCTTGCCCTTGCGGCCGATCGCGGTCGCGCCGTTGCCGATCGCGGACTGACCCTTGACCTTGACGCTGCCCGTCGTGATCGAGCCGTTGTCGGAGCGGCTGCCGGGGTCGAAGTTGTAGTGACCGGCGGTGCAGATCGCGAGGGTGCCGGTGCTGTCGATGGAAACGCTCTTGAAGCCCTTGCCGCAGGTGGAGCAGGACGACATCGCCACGGGAATTCCTCCTTGCCAGGGGTGCCAGCGGGTCTGGCAACCTCCGCACCCCACCGGAGGTTTAGCCGGTGAGGGCGGGGGTGGTCAGACCGCGCAGAACAGGGCGGCGACGAACAGGAACCCGATGTGCCAGGACTGGTCTAGGGCGTAAGCGCCGGTGCCCAACGAGGGGTTGTCGTCGTGGCCAGGCCGTGGGGTGCCGAGGGCGTAGAAGCGGGCCGAGCCGAGCGCGTCAGCGATGCGCTTGAGCGGGGTGCGCCGGTCGGCGATGTAGTGCGACACCGCCGAGATCGTGAGGCCGATCGCCACGCCCCACGGATCCAGCCGCAGCCCGGTTCCGGCGATGACGAACACCAGCGCGAGCAGGGCGGTAAGCGTGTAGGTGGCGACGTGCGCGGCGCAGGCGATGCGACCCGGCCAGCCGGGAAGGCCCTTGCAGTCGGCTTGATGCTGCGTCTGTACCCAGTGGTCGGCGACCTGGTGAGCGACGTAGAGGGCGGCGAACACGGCGGCGAACGTCGCGGCGCGAGTGCCGGTGGGGTCTGCGAACATGAGGGGTATCTCCCGAGGTCTAGAAGTGGGCTGATGGGTGAGGGCCGGCGGCGCGGCGCAGGTTGGGAAGCCAGGTGGCCGCGCCGCCGGGCGGCGCTAGTCGTGCGTACGGACGAGGTGCGCGAGGGCGGCACCCATGCCGAGCACCGCTACCGGGAGGCAGGCAACGGCGGTGGTGATCCACCACGGGGCCGAGGTGACCCCGGCGGCCTCCAACAGGTGGTAAGCGACCTGCCCGAGCGCGCCGATCACGAGGGAACCGAGGGCCGACCACTTGGCGAACCGGCGTGCCCGCTCCGGCACCCGGCCAGACAGCCACACGTACAGCGCGTACGCGCCGTACGTCTCCACCCCGATCGGCAGCGTGATCGCCGAGTTGATGCTGAACCCATCCGCGATGCCGGGCAGCGGGTGCACGATGCCGAACCCGGTGAGTCCGCCGAGGCCAACCCACCCGGACCAGATCGCGACGAACGCGGGCAGGGCCAGCAGAACCACCGGCCACACCACCGCCGACCGGGCCGGTGCGGGCGGGGCGGGCGTATCTGGGCGACTGACCGGCGCGACCTGCTCGACCGGCTCGGATGGCGTGATCTCCGGCGCGGGCGTCGGGTCCGGTACGACCGGCGGCGCGGGCTCGGGTGCGGCCGGCGCGGGTGCCGGGTCCGGGGTGGCCGCCTCGGTGGTGTCGGCCGGCGGCGCGGCGGGCGTGGTCTTGAGCAGCGCGAGCAGTTCGCCGGCCTTAGGTGCGCCGATGCGGAACTCCCGCATGAGCCGGTTGCGCGACGGGAACACCTCCCCGTCCGGCAGGTCCAGCGCGCGGGCGGCGGGCAACAGGTCCTCGATGGGTTGCGGGTAGCGGGTGCCGTTGATAGCGGGGGCGGTCATGCTGCGTCCTCCTGGGGATAGGCACAGTCGACGCACTCGCCAAGCGAGCGCGGGATGAAGTAGGGCCGAACCACGCCGCAGGTCGGGCAGGTCCGGCGGGCCGTGAGCGCCTTGCCGATCGCGGCGCGCTGCGCGGGGGTCGCGGTGCGCTTCGGCGCGGCCAGGTCGACCCGGTACAGGTACGCGGTCCGGGTGCCGCCAACGCCGCGCCAGAGCACCTGAGCGGCGATCGGCTGCCCGCCGGGGCGCAGGCCGGCAGCGGTCAGTTGGCGGCGGGTGGCGTAGCCGGGCGGGGCACCCTTCCACCAGTAGGTGGGGATGCCGTATCGCGCCCCGTCCGGATCGAAGTAGGCGGCGCGGATGCGCGACATCAGGCCGCGCGGCGCGGGTCGGTACGGGTAGCGGTGTCGGTGGCGGCGCGGGTCACGCGGGCCTCGGCCCGGCGCACCCGCCGCCAGTCCAGCTCGGTCGGGCCGCCGTGGTCCTCGGCGTAGATGAGCGTGATTTCCGCGTCCAGCAGGTCCAGCTCGGCCGCGATCTGCGGCCACTCCGTGTCGATCGCGGCCAGGTCGGTGGCGGTCGGTTCGGCGGTGACGGGGGCGAGGTACGTACGCACGGGGGAACCTCCGGTAATCGATGCGATGGGGGATGCGCGGCGGCGCAGGCCAGAATCAGCCCGCGCCGCCGCGCCAACTTGGGGGTTGAGATGCACGGGCCTTGGCCGTGCGTGGCGACCTTTTCGGGGAGGCGCGACCCCATCCAGTTGTCAGGGAACGACCAGACACGGACGGCTCGTAGGCGTGCAGCGAATCCGCTGCCTTCCCCGGCTACCTCCCGGCTGATGTGACGTACGCAACCTAACAACTGGTAGGTCCACAGGTCAACTGCTTGGGGGGGATTCGCCTCTGAGCAGGGCGAACAGCAGTGCCCGCCCTACCATCTGATAGGTCGCTGGTAGGCTTCCCCTGCTCCTGTCTGACCGCGAGAGGACTGCCATGCCAACCCCTGAGCCCCGGCTGTCTCGCTCTGAGGCGCTTCATCAACAGGTGGCCCGGACCATCCGCAACGACATCGAGTCAGGCGCGCTCCGTGATGGTCAGGTGCTTGATTCGACGCGTGAACTTGCCGACCAGTGGGGCGTAAGCGTCTTCACAATCACTGAGGCGATGCGCGTTTTGGCCGATGAAGGATTGGTGGTTAGCAAGTCCCGCTCTAAGCGCGTAGTGAACGCTCCCGATCAGAGCAAGCGGAATGAGATTCGCCTGCAATCTCCGCGCGTCTTGATCGTCGGAGGTTACGCGGGCAGCGGCAAGACTGAATTGGGACGGATTCTCGCTCGCGAGACGGGTTGGCCGATGTTGGATAAGGACACTTTGACGCGTCCAGTCCTAGAGGCCGCGCTAGAGCTTATCGGGCTTTCGCCGCATGACCGGGAGTCTGAGCAATACCTGAAACTGCTGAGGCCGCGAGAGTATGAAGCACTGATGGAGGCCGCGAGCGAGAATGTCGCTTGCGGCAGCAGTGCCATCATTACTGCGCCTTTCATAGCTGAATTCAATGACCCGGCCTGGCTGGAACGCACGCAGTCATCGTTCGCTGACAAGGGTGCCGTTACTACCTTCGTCTGGGTCTACTGCGATGCCAGCAGCATGCAGACTTATATTCGGCGTCGAGGCGCTGCCCGCGATGCCGCAAAGCTGGCGGACTGGGACGGTTATCTCGACCGAATCGATCTCGATTTCCGACCACTGGTTCCATACAAGCTGATCAAGAATTGCACATCGAGCGCGCCGCTTAAGACGCAGGCAAGGGCACTCCTTCATGAGGTTTTGAGCGCAGAGGCCAATCAATGAGGATTGGAGTGATCCTTTATGGTCCGCCTGCTGCTGGCAAAGACACGGTGACGCAGGCACTCCACGAGGTTGATGCGCGATGCTCGTTGTTCCGCAGGCTGAAGGTCGGCGGCGGACGTGCTGATGGCTATCGGATGATCAGCGAGTCGGAGCTAGAGGACCTACACGATCGGGGTGAGATCGTCTGGGAGAACCGCAGATATGGCGCGACGTACGTAGTTGATCGTGCCGGCCTGTTGCGGCATGTAGAGGCCGGCGTGCCGGTGCTGCATCTCGGACAGGGCGCGGCTATCGAAGCTGTTAAGGGTGCTGACCCTTCGGTAGCGTGGCTTGTCGTGCATCTCTGGTGTCCGCGAGACGTTGCTGAACGACGTATTGATGCACGGGATACAGGAGACACGGCCGCCCGTCTTCGGGCATGGGATGAAACCGAAATCATCGAGGCGGACTTGCGATTTGATACCAGCGCTAGTGATCCGAAGTCCGTCGCATGGGCCGTACTGCTTACGTTGAAAGAACGGGAGAGCAGTCTCACTCAACAGCGCAGATGATTGCCGCATAGCGACGGGGCATCGACGCGGCAGACCTTCCAGCCCCTGTCCATGCCCCGCTCTTCTTTAGTTTGGAAGCGCCATTCGTGGCGGGAGCCGGCGAGAAACATTGTTCGTCCGGCGGCATCAACGCTTGTAAAGCGTAAACTGATTTGTGCAGAGACCATGCCGTCAGAGTCGATTTCTTTCCAGTCGGAAGACACTACTTTGATGCCCGTTCCGGCTGCCGAAAGTTGGTCGCGCATCTTGCTCGCCTCTTTTAGCAGGTCCTTACGGCGACTGTCGCAGAGGCAGCGTTCTATGCCGAGACCATCGCCGTACTCGGCGAACGCCGCCAACAGGTAAGCATTCGCTGCGGCTATGGGGTCGGCCTCACCCTTGCTGGCCTCGGCCGTTCTCACGACTGCCCACCCCGCCGGTACTGCTAGGCACCCTGCGGCGACGATCGCGAGGATGATCGCGAGTCGCAGCGGCCATGAGCGCGGGAGGTGGTGTCGAGCGATCATGACACTGAGGCTACTAAGCGGATCAAGGTTCGTGGGACCGTCGTACACCTGTGCGACGCTCCAACCGTGTTGGGGAAGGTGGCACACCCAATCAGGCGACTCTGGGACGGGCGCGGTGTCGATATCATTCCCGTCCATGACCCTGCGTGCTCGGCACCCCCGGATGCTCACCGTAGATCTCTCGCCAATGCGGCTTTGGCGCGACGATTTGGAAGAGTTGGAGGGCATCATGAGGGAGGCGTACCCGGAGACCGGTGTCCGAACAGATCAGTATGAGCTTGATCGGATTGCGGACTTAGCTCAGGCTAAAGAGCGTCGGATAAACGCTGTATCTTTCACCGTCGAAAAAAAGGTTCATCTCCTCATTCGTAGGAGTGGCGGCACTTTAGCGATATTGGAACCCACCCTAGCGGATCGTGGCCTGGCTGCGGACCTAGAAAACGTGACGGATCGATGCCGAAAGTTCGGAGGACTATTAAGTCCTAAACCGCGTCTCGGGCGATGGATTCTTTACCTCATTTCAATCGCGGCCCTGGCGATCCTGCCTTTCTGGCCGACGGTCTTTTGGCCAAGTTTCGTTGAAGAATCTAAGCTGGATTTACCCCCGGAGACCGGTTGGGCCGTGATCCCGCTACTCTTGCTGTTCGGCTATCTTGGCTTTAGGTCCGCTACCAACGTAATCCAAACCCGCAGTCGAACTGAGGCCCCTCCTTGGATACGACGGAATTTCGACGCTCTGCTGACCAACGCCATAGTTAGCGCAGTCTTCCTTTTTGTCGGTATATGGCTTGGGAGGGCCCTGGACTAATTATTTTGGCTGGAATTAGCTCACGCGGCTAGCGCCTAGAACCTCTGCTCGCCGTGCGCCTGCAAGTGCTTCCGACTCAGGACTCTTCGAACACCTGTACTATCCCGCACGTGAGGGAGCAAGTGGGGCGTTGGTGGAACGGAGTTTGGGGGCGACTTACCCGTCGTGATATCTGGCTTGCTCGGGAGGTGCGCTGGCACGTCGTCGCCAGGTCGGGCGACTCTGAGACGGGCAAGGTGCTCAGGTGGGACTTTGGCACCGAGGATGAAGCGCGGCGGATGGTGCAACATCTGATCCGGGCTGACGGCGGCCAGTGGCGCGAGCAGTCAAGCCGTTCAGCAGGGCCGCCAGGGTAGGTCGCTGCTGCTTCGCAGGCTCGTCTGCGGCAAATCAGCGGCACTTAGCCGCAAAGGGTGGCTGTTTGTGCTGGTCAGACGGTTGCGGGTGATGGTCTTGAAAACCGGTAAGGCAGCGATGTCTTCGTGGGTTCGAATCCCACACCCTCCGCTTCCCCTGGTGGGGTGTTTACGCAGCTCAGCCCCCGACTTCGGTCGGGGCTGTTTGCTGCCGGGGGGCTGGTGGGGGTTCTAGGCAAGTCGGCAGAGTGGTGCGACCGCCGGTCTGCAGCCGTCAGGTTGCCGGCAGGTAGATGGCGATCCAGTCCCTCAGCCGTTTCAGCACCAAAGGGTGGACGTCGACCATCTCGATCCGCTCGGCGACCACTGCTGGTTCGATGAGCCCGGCCCGGATCAGCGCGGCGGCGAAGGCGTGGTCCTTCTCCCTGCCAGCTATGAGCTTGGACACGACGCAGTCGTGCGGTTCGAGCGTGTAGCCACGCCCCGGTCGGGTGCTCTGGGACTCCACCAGAACCAGCCGATCCCGCCACCCGTCGGGCAGCCTCGCGGTCGACACACTCACGCCCTGGGCGTAGTAGCCGTTCGTCTCGTGGAACAGCGAGAACTCGCCGATGGCCCCGTCGACCTGGTCAGCTTTCTGGTCGTCCGGGTCGTTGAAGAATGCCACGTCGACTTCCATTGAGGCGGTGGCTTCCAGGCGGAAGTCTGCTTTCCGGGATCGCCCCCAGCACCGACTGGCTGCCGATGACGAGGACGTCCGGGTCCCCGGCGATTTGGCACGCGGACCGCAGGACATGCTCCAGTTGCTCGCGGCTCACGCCGCTCGCTTTCAGCCGCTGCGTCTGAAGGACTCAAGAATCTTCATGCGCTGTGGTTGTGACAGGACCCCGGCAAAGGGCGAGTTCTGTCGTAGCTCCACGGCTTCGGGATCATCCGAGGTCAGCACCTTGAGGACGGCGCCGACGCCTTCGTTGATCTTGTTCTGCCAGCGATTCAGCCACACTTCGGTCATGGTCCCTCGGTGCTGCCGGAGGAGTCGATCGAGATTCTCCCTGGCCTTGCCCAGCACCTCGTCCGGGTCGGTGACCAGACTGCCGGCCACCGCTTGGTGCAACCACAGCGACTTGAGCTGATCACGAGTCAGCTCCGGCTTCGGGTGCAGCAGGGCCTCAACGTCGTCCCGCTTGATCCTCCGATGCATGCCGACCTTCACGAACGGCAGCTCGCCGCGCTCGCACAGGTTGACCACCTGCTGACGCGACGACCCCAGCAGCTTGGCAACCTGACCGGTGGTCAGAAGGCCCCCACTCGTCGTCACCATAGGCCGAGCATGCGCTGCAAACGCTAAAAACGCAACTCCCTGTGCCTCGTTCCCGCTGGTCAACACGCCAACTGAGCCGAGGCTCCGGGTGAACGGCTGCGTTACGGGAGAGCGTTGGCCGGTGCCGCCGCCATCGCGCGGTGGCCTGCGCCGCTGACCGCTGCCGCACCGGTGCTGATGAGAATCGCCACGGCGGCGACCATGCCACCGAGCCCTGGACGGGGCATGACAGCAGGTATCGCTCCATCGAACAGGGCTGACGCTTCGTCGTAGGTGAGCGCGAGGAGGAGCGTCGATCCGACGGCGACCAGACTCAGCGCGGCGGTGGCTGCCAGGGTGAGCGCTGGTCGGGCGGTCCGACTGAGTACGGCCCAGGCGACGCAGGCGTGCAGCGCAAGAACACTGCCCACATATCCACCCCAGCCGGGGAATCGGGTGAGTGGCACGGTGATGTCGCCGTAGTGGGCCCACGGAAGTGCGATAGCGGAGAGCAGGCTTCCCACAGCTCCGACGACGACAGCGGAGAGGGCAACGCTCCTCGTCATGGCTCGACCTCCCTGACGCCCCGCATGGAGAGCACCTGGCCCGCCACGCCCACGCCGATCGCGGTCAATGTTAAGGGCGATGTCTTCGTGGCTTCGAATCCCACACCCTCCGCGACCGTGATCGACCCGGTTTCGCCGACGTTGGTGTATCGAGACGTTTTGGATACCGCGACTTCCCGGAAGGTGAGTGGATCACGACTCGGCCGGGTCGACTGACGTCCCGGACCGGCCCCTGGTCCACGCCTCGTAGCTGAGCAGCACGGCCAGGAACGCGGTGAGCAGGCCGAGAGCGGCCAGGCCGGGTAGGTAACGCCCGACGGGGAGTAGGAGCAGCGCCACGGCGGGCGCGAGAAACTGCTCGGGCCGTACGCACCGGACGCTGAGGGCAAGGAACGTCGCCCGGCCGGCGAGGTACAGGGCGGTCCCGCCGAACAGCGCGACGGCCGGGATCCAGTGCAGGGTGTGCTGGGTCTTGCCGTGCGCCAGGCCGGCGAGCACCTCCTCGACTCCCAGCGCCACGTAGATGGTTCCGGCGAGCAGCGGAAGGTGGGCGACGCTGTACGCGTTGCCGGCCATGAAGCCCCGGTGCAGCCCGGAGTCTGTCGTGAGTGCGTTTCCGGCGCTCGCCGCACTCGGGAAGTACAGCCAGTACAGGCACCCGGTGACGGTGAGGGTGAGTAGCGCTGCCGCCAAGGTCGGCCAGTGGATCATCTGGGTTCCGACCCCGGCGCCGACCGAGATCAGGGATTCTCCGAGCGCG
>NZ_JBSFBM010000215.1:0-11939 GCF_053592955.1 Micromonospora sp. NPDC002411
GCGTGGTCATCGTGACCACCCGGGACGGCAACCGGGCCACCTGGGGCACCTGGTCGACGCTGCACCAGGTGCGCCCACTGGCCGCCGACGCCGGCGCGCAGGTGCTGATCGACCGGGCCGGTCAGCAGGCCGGTGACCTGGCCGACGCCCGTGAGCTGTCCCGTGAGCTGGGCGGTCTGCCCCTCGCCCTGCGCGCCGCCGGCAACTACCTGAAGTCGGTCAACGCCAGCCCGGTCTGGCGTGGCTCGTCCACCATCACCACCTTCGCGGACTACCGCGCCGCCGTGCAGCGCCGGTTCCGTTCACCGCTCGACGCCCCCGACGTCGACCTCGACGAGTCGCTCGGTCTGGAGATCGTCCGCGAGGTCGACGACCTGTCCCTGGACCTGCTGTCCCGCCGCAAGCTCCAGCAGAGCCGGCCGCTGCTCAACGTGCTGGCCTGCCTGAGCGTCTCCCCGGTGCCCTACGAGGTGGTGCTCAAGCCGGCCATCCTGGCCGAGTCGCCACTGTTCAAGGGGCTCACCGGTCAGCAACGGGTGAAGGTGCTGGAGGGCATCGCCGACCTCGCCCTGGTCGACTTCGACGTCCAGGACGAGGTCACCGACCCGGCGTTCGCGCACGTGCTGTCACTGCACCCGCTGGTGCACGCGATGTTCCGCGACCGCGACGAGGTCCGTGAGCAGATCGCCGAATACCACGGGCTGGTCATGAAGCTGCTGCTCGCCGCCACCGAGGGGCAGAGCCCGGACGACTCGGCGGCCTGGACCAACTGGGACGTCCTGGTGCCGCACCTGGTCGAGGCCGTGCGGGGTTACCTCGTGCCGCAGAAACACAAGCACGACCCCGAGACGGTACGCCGAGCGCTGGAGCTGACCCGGCTCACCGCCCGCTACCTCATCGCGGTCGGCCTACCCGGCTCGGCCTTCGACATCCTGGACCCGATCATCCGTGGCTGCGCCGCGTACGACCACGACCTGGACCGGCCACAGGTGCTGGCGCTGCGCCACGAGCTGGGCCGCACCTGGTTGGAGCGCAACCAACCGGAGATGGCCGACCGGGTGCTCCGCGAGGTGATCCGTGACCGCACCAGGGTGCTGGGCAGCGACGACGCCGACACCCTCGCCAGCCGGCACAAGCTCACCAGAGCGATCATGGCGCAGCGCCAGTGGCCGGAGGCCGAGTCGGAGCTGCGGCAGATCGTCGCCGCCGAGGACCAGGTCCGCGGCCCCGAACACTGGGACACCATGATCATGCGGCACAGCCTGGCGCTGGCGGTGCTCGCCCAGCAACGGGCACCCGAGGCAGAGGAGATGCTGCACGCCATCCTGGAGGTCCGCTACCGGCTGTGGCCGCTCAACCAACCGGAGACCTGGCAGGCCCGACACACGCTGGCCCGCTGCATGCAGGCGCAGGGCCGGCTCGCCGAGGCGGAGGCCGAACTGCGGGCCACACTGGCCACCGTGGAGCCCCGGCACGCCGACCGCAGTGAGGTGCTGGCCATCCGGGCCACCCTGGCCGCGGTGCTCCTGCTCGACGGGCGACTGGAACCAGCCATCGAGGAGTACGAGCGGCTGCTGGCCGACCGTCGGCGCCTACTCGGGGACACCCACCTGGACACTCTCCAGATCGAACACGCGCTGCGCCGCCTACGAAACGGCGACTGACTGGGTCAGTGCGGCGCGGCCGGGCCCAGGTCGCTCGGGTCGGTGTTGCCACCGCAGATGACCACTGCCACGCGCTCCCCCGGCTGTGGCACGTACGCCCCGCCGACCAGCGCGGCCAGCGCGGCGGCGCCACCCAACTCGGCGGCGACCCGCAGCTCCGACCAGAGCAGCCGGCGGGCCCGCACCAGGTCCTCGTCGCGGACCAGCACGGACTCCACACCGGTCCGACTGGCGGTGTCGTAGGCGATCTCGCCGATGCGGCGGGCGCCCAGCGAATCCGTGGCGATGCCACCTACCTCGATGTCGACCGGCCGGCCGGCCTTTAGCGCCGAGTGCAGTGTGGGGATCTGCTCGGGCTCGACGGCGACGACACGCACCGACCCGTCGAACCAGCTGGCGATGCCGGACACCAACCCACCGCCGCCGACCGCCACCAGCACGGTGTCGATCCCGTCGACCTGCCGTTCCAACTCCCGGCCGACGGTCCCCTGACCGGCCACCACCTCCGGCTGGTCGTACGCGTGCACCACCAACGCGCCGCTCTCCGCGGCCCGCTGCGTGCTCGCGGCCAGGGCCTCGGCGTAGTGCTGGCCGACCTGGCGCACCTGTGCGCCGAGCCCGGCCAACCGCTGCACCTTCACCGGCGAAGCGGTGACCGGCACGAAGACCTCCGCCGGAACGCCCAGCGACCGGGCCGCGTACGCGACGGCGAGGCCGTGGTTGCCACCCGACGCGGCGATCACCCCGGCCGCCGGCAACGCCCCCTGGAGCATCCGGTTGAACGCCCCACGCGGCTTGAACGAGCCGGTGTGCTGGTGCAACTCCAGTTTGAAACTGAGCTGCCCCGGCACCCCCAGGTCAGCACCGTCGACGGCGATGACCGGGGTTTCCCGGACCCGCCCCTCGACAAGTGCCGCAGCCGCCTCGACGTCGCTTCTGTCCACCATGGGAAACGCCCTTCGCTACGACCAGAGGGCCAGTCGGCCGTCGTCGGTGAGCCCGACAAAACATCCTATGGAGATCCGGCGGCCATCGGTCGCGGGACGCACCGTGTGATAGTGCCGGGGATCGAACAGAAAACCCTCACCGAGCGTGGGCCGCAGCGTCAACGACTGCGTGTCGGCAGTCACCGACTCGTCGAAGCCGTACCCGCCGGGGATCCGCTGCTCCTCGTCGCCCGGCTGCCACCGCCGCCGCCACAGCACCGTCTCCCCGCCTGCGGGCGGCACCCGGACGTAGATGTTGAACGCCAACTGCGCCACCACGTCACCGTCGAGCAGCCGGCCCGCGTACTCCCGGACCGCGTCGTCGAAGTGCACCTGGAGGCCAGCGTTGATCTCGCGGACGATTCCGACGTGCATCTCCCGACCCTGCCGACGGCCGGGTGCGACATCCGGCCAGGCGGTCCGGAACGCCGCCAGGCACAACTCCCGTGGCGAGTCCGGCAGGCCCAACGTGGACCAGCTCTTGTCGGCCGCGCGGGCCGCGTCCCAGTAGTCGTCCCGAAGTTCACCGGCGGCCCGGTGGTCGTTGATGGCCGGGCCGAACTTGGCGACGACCGGAAAGACCCGACTCTCGTCGTAGCGGTCCATCGGCGCGTCGGCGAGCGCAGCCGTGATCGCGTGGCACCGGGTGGCGGACAACAGCCCCGGCACCCGGATGGCGGCCAACCGCCCCGCGATCAGCCCGGCGACGTCCGCACGGGTGATCGAGTCTGATTCGACGGCGACGAACAATGGATCGGTACTGCTCGAATGCTGCACGGCGGTCCTCCCGTAACGAAGATCCCTCACCGGACATGTCGCGCCCCCCGACCCGCGCACCGTGCAATGTACAAACCGTCGGCAAGACCGGCTTTACGCAGTTCCGGGCGGGGTGGCGAGGCCGCCGCTACCATCGGCGCAACCGGGGTACGCGACACCGAGCCGTACGGCGGTAGCTTTCCACCGATCGGAGAATGGTGACGATTCCCGACGTGCCGCATGATGCGAATAGCTCGAACGCTGACGAGGAGTTCGATATGGCTGGCGCCGGTCCGACGGATCTTGACTTGCACGTCGACCGCCTGGAAATGGCACGTCGAATAGCCCGGGAGATGATCGAGTCCGATCACCTGGCGTTGGAGCTGGCCGTCCGGCAGCGCCCGCAGTGCTGGTCCCGCCGCCCGGTCGGCCACAGCGCCCGCGCCGACGCAACGGGTCACTGACCTAAGCCTCTGTCTCCAGTTCACCGCCCCAGGCCTCCACCGTACCGGTGCTGATCTTGGCTTTGCCGATCCTGTGTGCGACGCTTCGGCGGTGACTGACCTCGGCATCCGTGCGGCCACCTCGGCTGATTCCGAATTCCTGGTCGACATGCTCGTGGAGGCCGTGAACTGGCTGCCCGAGCGCAACTGGTCCCGCGAAGAGATCCTGGCGAACCCTGCGCTGGCCCACTATGTCGCCGGCTGGATGCGGCCAGACGACTTCGGCCTGGTCGCGGTGGACCCGACTGATCGGCCGGTCGGCGCGGCCTGGTTCCGATTCCTGACCGCCGCCGATCCGGGCTACGGGTACGTGAGTGACGACGTTCCAGAGCTGACCATCGGCGTGGTGGAATCCTGGAGGGGTCGGGGTGTGGGCCGGGTGCTTCTGCGCGCTGTTCTGGACGCCGCACGAGCACGCGGCATCCGCACCGTGTCGCTGAGCGTGGAGCGGGCGAACTTCGCCGCGAGGCTGTACGCCGCCGAAGGGTTCCGCACTGTCGAGTCGTTCGAGGACGCGGACACGATGGTCGCTGAGATCGAGGGCTGACCCCGCTCGCTCAGCAGCGGATACTTCGCTCATGACTCTGGCACCGTCACGCACTCATCTCGTTGACGCGCGCTCATCCTTCCTGGTGCTGGCCGGCTGGTACGTGGCCGTCGTCGTGTCGTTCGGCCTGTTCCTCAGCACGCTTTCCGGGTCGGTCCCCGCAGGCTGCGGCGAGGTATGCGACTCCGAACGGTCGCGGGCGCTGCTCTTCGGGCTCTACGTGGCCACGCCCGCGCTGTTCCTCGCGTTGCTGGTCAGCCTGGCGATGCTCGCGGTGCTCGTCTCCCGCGCCCGGATCCGCTCGTCGGCAGCGGTGGGCACGCTGTCCGCGGTACTTCCGCTGGTCGTCTGCGGCTTCCTCGCCGCCAGCCTCTGACCACCACCGCTCGCATCACGGAACACCCGAGGCCCAGCCGGAGCCTCTCAGTAAGTTTGACGGCTACTGGCTGCCTGGCGCTTGGTCGCCATGCGCATGCCGGCACCGGCGATGCCAGCACCAGCCGCCGAGGCCATCAGGCCCACGAAGAAAAGGACCGCCGTCGCTCCGCTCCAGATGGCGTACTGCATGAGTGCGGCACCACAGGCCCACATCAGGGCACCGCATGCGAACTGCCATTTACTTGCCCGGATCAGTGACTTCATTGGCACGCGATCATGAGAGCACATTGCGTCCCGCCTGCGCCTCGCCGTTACGGCTGACCTCGACTCGCCGAGGTCAGCCGTTGTTACTTCCGGCGCTATTGGTCTCTTCCGGGCGCAGCGCCCAGAGAGCTGACCTGGCCCGCGCCGCTGCTGGTCAGCCTGGCAACGTTCGCGGTCCTCGTCGCCCTACCCGGATCGGCTCGTCGGCCCTGCTGAGCAGCCTGTCCGCGGCGCTTCCGCTGGCCAGGTGGGGACGCCTCATCGCCAACATCTCTGCCCGCCGCCGCTCACCTCAGATCAGTCGCTGGATGCGGACTTTCGGGCGCTCGTTTCGCAGGTGACCGTGTTTGTGCTGACGAATTTGCTCGTCCCAGACGTCTTGGTCGTAGTCGGGATCTGGCGGGATCCACTTGTGGGAACCGTCGCTGTAGTGGAACTTTTCGTCACCCAATCGAAGGATGCTCACCGGGTCCAACCGAGGAAGCGATGGTGCAGATGGCCGGCGGGAACGTGAGCCAAGTCCTGGGCGGCGTCGACCAACTGGGCGGCCAGGTAGAGGGCAAGTGACACTGGCGCTCTGTCGTACTCCGCTTGCAACTCTCGGCGGCGGGTGTCGCATGGCCAGTCCGCACCGCAACCAGCGCAGATCCAGGCCGGGATGATCGCGAGGTGGCTCGTCATTGAGTTCCGTCCTGACTCGGCCAGTGACGGCTACTAATCGGGATGCGGTGGCGACTTCTGCATGGCAGGTCGGCACCGCAGCGACAGATGCGTCGCCAGTGCCGCCAGGACCAGATGGGCCGGTGGCGGCGCGCCAGGGTGAGCGCGACCGCGATGACGTACTCGTCGTATGACACGCGTCGCTGGACGCTCTCCAGTCGCGGCTGTCTGGCGCCGGAATTCCTGGAAGCGTCGCCGGTGCCCGCGGTTGCGGTAGTTGCACCGTTCGGTCTGGTCACGATGCCTCCTGCCGACGCCTGGGGTTCCGTGGGCACCCGGTCAACGGTGTCCGGAGACAGGGCACCCACGGCAGGACGACCCGGCCGCCAAGCTGGGTAGCCCCACAAGCAACTTAGGACGCAATGTGCGCAGGGTCAACAGCTACGACACATAGCGTTGTAAGTCGAGCCAGAGATGTGGTCTGCTTGCACCAGCCGCCAAGCTGGGAGCACCACCTATGTCTGAAGCTGCGTACCTACAGGTCGCCCGAGATATCCGCGAGCAGATCAGCTCCGGCCAGTTGAAGCCGGGCGACAAGCTGCCGTCGTTCGCTGCACTCTGCGAGCACTACGACGTCAGCAACACGGTGATCCGCGCCTCCATGCTGCTACTCAAAGCCGAGGGCTTGATCGACGGCCGGCAGGGCAAGGGCGTCTACGTCGCCAACCCACTTCCTCGATAGACCCGAGGGATTCACTGAGGCAGGACGCCTTGTCCGCAGGCACGGCACAACGCCGCGAACCTCTCAGCTCCACCTTAGAGCGGCGTCCGCGCCTGCGTTGGCTAGCAGAACGGCATGATGATGGTCCGACGACCATCTGCGGCTGCGGTACAGCCCAGAGGGCCGTGCGTCGCTACTTCCAGCGGTATTGATCAAGGGCAGGGACGTAGCAGGCCAATACGTACAAGACGCCGCCCGAGCTGGCCGCTTGTCTGTCATCAGTGGTGAACGTTTGCTGCCCTTGGTCCGCGCCTGACGGCCTGAATACGGCCTGATCTTGAGGTTCCCTCATTGGGCGCAGGACGCGGGCCGAGCGGGGGAGAACTAGGATGGACAGTCCTGAGAGGGGGAAACAGGTGGCAGACGGGTGGGATGCAGAGCACGTACTCCAGTGCCCCGAGTGCGAGACGGCAACGCTCGCTGTGTCAGCCGGAGAAGTCACGGTACGCGATGACAGCTGGGGACCCCCGACTCTGATCAGCTTGGTCAAGTGCAGCAAATGCCACAAGCCCGCCGTTCTGTGGCAGGAGGACTACGGCAGAGGTTGGGAAGACCCGGTACGGACGTGGCCCAAAAACGACCGGGTTCTAAGCATGGCGATTCCTGAAGACCTACGCCGTGAAGCAGAGGAGGCGCGCTCCTGCTACCAAGCGAAAGCTTATACGGCAAGTGTTGTCATGGTTCGCCGCACCTTGGAAGGCGTCTGCCAGCAGCACGAAGTCAAGGACCG
Source organism: Micromonospora sp. NPDC002411 (assembly GCF_053592955.1). Lineage (NCBI taxonomy): Bacteria > Bacillati > Actinomycetota > Actinomycetes > Micromonosporales > Micromonosporaceae > Micromonospora > Micromonospora sp. NPDC002411. The sequence continues at coordinate 7,270 of NZ_JBSFBM010000215.1, forward strand.
ACCACTCGCCAAGGCGCTCAAGAAGATGTTCGATCTAGGGCATCTGGATGCGCGGTTCCTGGAGTGGAGCGATGAGCTACGGGTCCTCGGGAACGAGGGCGCACATTTCACGGGGAAGCCAGTAACCCGAGAAGACGCAAAAGACGCGCTGGAACTGGCAGAGGCGATGCTTGACTACATCTACGTCCTCTCGGCAAGGTTCGCTCAGTTCAAGGCACGTCGCCAGCCGGTCGTACCGACGCAGCCCTCGGTATAGCCACGGGAACCCAAGGGCCCCAACCGATCGCTTGGCCGCTGCGACTTAGCCATCCCGTCAGCCTTCGTCCGCACACACGGTGGAGTGGGTAGGGCCTGCCTGGTCAAGGTGGAGCACACCACCGTCTGAACGACCTTGACCGGGCAGGCCCTACCCACTCGGCTCTGCCCGGTCGAAGGTTGTCGGGATGGCGCCACCATCCCGGAGTGCCCGAGGACCCCGCCGGAGGCACTGAACTTGTACCGACCAACATCGAAGTCCCGGATCTGCCAACAACCATGGCGGCCCGGGGCTTCGTCGTATGTCGCGCCGCCGGCGGGCTAACACCGACGCGCTGGCGGCCGAAGGCCAGAGGCGCGGCGGCGGGCCACCGGCCCGGCCCAGGTTCGGCGGTGCGAGCGGCCCGCGACGCGGGCCGCCTTGATCTCGTACAGAAAGTCCTCACACATCCCGGTAACGCCGAGAGCCCCTCAACGCCCTGCCAAAATTCGCGCTGTTCTCAGCCGCTTGGCGCTTGATCACACATCCACGGACCGCAAGCTCGACCCGATCGGCGGCGGAAGAAATCTCTTCGTGCTCCCACACGACGAGCACCCGCCAGCCCTCCGCCTCCAACCGTCTCAACGTGTCATCGTCCCTCGAACGGTTTCGCTCCCGCTTTTGAAACCACCAGTCCCTGTTGGCCCTTGGTGCCGGACGGTGGTCATCACAGCCGTGCCACCAGCAACCACGTACATCCACGGCCACCCCGGCCCGCCGGAAGACGATGTCGGAGGTGCGCCGTACCTCTTGTAGGAGCCGGACGTGAACGCGGTACCGAAGACCCCTCCGGTGCAGCTCGCGCCGAAGGGCCATCTCTGGCGCTGTGTCTCGCGTCGCCTGCTGTCGCAGCCGCTTCCGTGCCGCCTCTGAGGACGGACCAGGTGACGCCCCTGGACCGTCCTTCGAAGACATGCTGTCGATCCTTTCACCCTCACCCCGCGCGCCCTCAAGGCACCGAGGCCCTGCCGGCATCAAGATAAGCTGATTCGTGCCGTATGGCACGTCGGTCTTCGCTGGAGAGCCCAGAACAGCTATCCTCTCGATCAAGCATCGAGGGGGGAGGCCGGCATCTCCAGGCGAACCGAGGAGCGCCCGGCGTCCGGCCGCCGGCGCAGGCGCACTGTGGCTCTCGACTTCTTTTGCGGCGCTGGCGGACTCACTCGAGGACTCAAAGACGTTGGCATCCGTGTATTGGCCGGAATAGACAACGACTACAGGCTTAAGGATACCTACGAGCACAACAACAAGCCCAGTCGTTTTATGTGCGAGGACGTCACACGGCTCGACATCCTGCAACTGCGCAGCGATGTCGGAGTTCGCTCGGACGACGTCGTCATTTACGCCGCATGCACTCCCTGTCAACCTTTCTCGACTCTCAATCAACGGCGCGGCATAGATGAGCGGAAGCAACTTCTACTTGCCTTTGGCGAGCTAGTACTTAAAGCTCCGCCCGATTACATCATCGTAGAGAACGTGCCCGGACTGCATAACGCCTACGGGAGAGAGATATACAGCCGCTTCCTCGAAATCCTAGAAGAGACCGGCTTCCACCACAGAGACGGGTCGCAACTTGATGCCAGCGACTATGGCGTACCCCAAGTGCGGAAGCGGTTCATTATGGTCGCGTCTCGCCATGCGCCCATATCCTTACCGAAACCTCGCCGCGGCCCGAAAGCTACCGTCCGCTCCGCGATTGGTGACTACCCTCCCCCGCACATCGGCATAGGTAAAGCCAAGTCTCGATCCGCCCCTTCGGCATCGCTCCCTGAACAGGCGGCCGAGGGACTACCGCCCAATCACATCGCCCGCAAGTTACACGATCATCATCGGAAGCTGATCGAAGCGGTTCCGGCAGACGGTGGCAGCCGCGCTGACATACATGATGAGAGTCTTCTGCTCGAGTGCCACAAGAGAACGCCGAAGCTTCATCGTGACGTCTTCGGACGTATGGCCTGGGATGCCCCGGCGCCGACTCTGACGTGTCGCTGCACTGATGTCTACTGTGGCCGTTTTGCTCATCCTCAGGAGCACCGAGGGCTATCACTGCGTGAGGCAGCTCGACTACAGACCTTCGGTGATGACTATGAATTTCATGGAACTTTCTTTCATGCAGCCACCCAGATCGGCAACGCCGTGCCTGTCCTGCTCGCCAGCCGGCTAGGCCGCTCTGTCCTGGCGGCCGATCGACAGCACCGTAACGAAGGGGTTACTTAGAGGGACCACCGCCGGTAGTCTTCAATATATGACCACGTTGGACGTGCCGGCTGTCGTTGACCCCTCAGACGCGCCTCGTGACGACTTCGTCATGAGGTTTGACCCTGCTGCGATTAAGCACCTGGGCCTTCAGATGTACTCGACGCTACCCCCCGTCATCGCCGAGCTGGTCGCGAACGCTTGGGATGCCGGCGCTTCCAACGTCCACATCGAGGTTCCGGACGGTCACCTCAATGACGAGTCCAGGATCGTCGTCACTGACGACGGTGACGGCATGGACGACACCGACGTGCGGGAGGCGTACCTTATCGTCGGCCGCGACAGAAGAAGAGACGAAAAGGCCGATCGACGGAAAACGCCACCTCTCCGCAAAGTCATGGGTCGCAAGGGGATCGGTAAATTCGCGGGGTTCGGAATCGCCCGCCAAGTCGAAATCGAGAGTGTCAAGAACGGCCACGTGTCGCGATTCCTCATGGACTACGAGTTGATGGAAAAGGCCGTGGAGACACGTGAGGTCCGATTCCCGCCCCTTGGGCCTACCGGCACGGTGACCAAAGGCACGAAGGTAACGCTGAAGCAAATTGGCAAATTCAGGACCCGGAGCATCGACATCGCCGGCCTCCGCCGAGGTCTCGCTCGGCGCTTCTCTGTCATAGATTCCAACTTCACAGTCTCTGTGAATAGCGTGCCAATCACGGCAGCGGAGCGTGATTTGACTCGACTTCTTGAAGTCGATGCCGACGGCGAGCGCTATCTCTGGACTTACGAGAACATTGAGATTGCGCCTGGTACGGGTTGGCGAGTTTCCGGATGGATCGGTGCCCTCGATCGGACCAGCAAACTTGAAGACGGGATCCAGCGCGGGATTGTTGTCATGGCCAGAGGAAAACTGGTCCAGGAGCCATTCGTCTTCAATGCCACCGTTGGCCAGCAATATGCCCTGTCCTACATAATCGGAGAGCTGCACGCCGAATTCGTTGACGAAGCTGAGGACTCGGTAGGAACAACGCGGAATTCTCTCGTCTGGGACACGGAGCCCAATTCTGCTTTCCATCGCTGGGGCGAGCGTGAAATCAATACGATCGCTCGGGAGTGGGCAGCTCGACGGTCCCGGGACAACGAAAAGAACCTCAAGCAGAACGAGTCCTATCGGCGCTTCGTGGACGCGACAAAGGACATGGAGAATCAGCGGGCCCGCAAAGTAGCCGACAAGTTGATCCGCGATGTCGTGAATCGCAACGTCGTCGCTAAGCCACAAGAAACTGACGAGATTGTCCAGCTATGTATCGATTTTCTCGAGTACGACGCGTTCTGGGATCTAGCAGAGGACTTGACTGAGGCGAGAGTGGAGGATACGGGGCGACTGGCTCAGCTCTTCAGGGAGTGGGAAGTGGTCGAAGCGAAAGAAATGGCTCGAGTCACCCAAGGCCGAATCACCACCATCGAGAAGCTGCAAAAGCTGATTGAGGACAATGCGCTAGAAGTGCCGGTCCTTCACGATTTCCTGAAGCAGTTCCCCTGGGTGCTCGATCCTCGGTGGCAACTCGTCGCAGACGAACTGCGCTATAGCAAGATCCTTCGCGACAACTTCCCGGAAGGCACGGAAGTGCCTGAAAAGGATCGCCGCATAGACTTCTTGTGCGTCCGGGAATCGGACACCCTGGTGGTGGTTGAAATCAAGAGACCACACTCTGTCGTGTCGATGAATGAGCTCGGTCAAATCGAGCAGTACGTACATTTCATGCGGCACCACATCCGAAGTGCCACCGACGGCGATTACAGCGCAAAAAAGGTCGTCGGTTATCTACTCTGCGGGAGAGTCGCTAACAGCTATGGCCCTACTGAGAAGGTGCAGAGTCTCCACAAAGACGATATCCATGTCCGCTTCTATTCGGATCTCCTAGGCATGGTTCAACGTACGCACGCAGATTTCCTGCAGCGGTACAACGAGTTGCGACGATTGAAGGAGGATCGGAGCAACTGAGACTTCAAGACACCCCTAGCGTCCACTCGGCAGGTAGGCATACCCTTCCAGAGTGAACCTGTCCGCAGCCGCAGCCCAGATCGCCGCCGCCCACCTGGCGGCCGCCCTGCCTCGACGGTGGAGACATGTTCAGGCAGTAGCAGCTAAGGCCGCTAAGGTCGGACAGTCCGCAGC
>NZ_JBSFBM010000216.1:0-11868 GCF_053592955.1 Micromonospora sp. NPDC002411
GTTGCGGTAGCCGACGACCTGGGTGAGCGGGGTGTCGTCGGCGTGCGGCCAGCGTTGGACGGGGAAATCGATGGCGGCGACGTCGGCGGCGACATCGTGCCCACCCACGCGGGGCGGGAACTCCGGCGGATCCTGCTCGACTACATCCAGTCCGCGATCGAGCGGGGCGAGCTGCCGCCCGGCGTCGAGCCACTGACCTGACGAGACCCGACCCGCCGGCCGCCGCCGCAACAAGCGGCAGCCCGGCCGGGCTCGTCAGCGACCCTCCGCGTCGTCCATCGCGCGGTAGATCCGTTGCTCCGAGACGGGGTACGGAGTGCCCAGCGCCTGGGCGAAGACGTTCACCCGCAACTCCTCGATCATCCAGCGGATCTGCCGGACGGCGGTCTCCTGCCGGCGGGCCGGCGGCAGGTTGGCGAGCAGGTCCGCGTACTCCTTCTGCACCGTCGCGATGCGGTCCTGCTGCTGGCGGTCACGCTGCGGGTTGCCGCCCAGCCGCTCCATCCGGCGCTCGATGGCGCTGAGGTAGCGCAGCAGGTCGGGCAGCCGCGCGTACCCCGTTTCGGTGATGAACCCGGCGTGCACCAGCCCGGCGAGCTGGCTGCGGATGTCGGCCAGGGCGGCCACCACCGCGAGGTTGCGGGTGGCGCCGAGGCGCTGCTCGACGGCGTAGGCGGCGGCGAGGACCTTGCGAACCCGGTCCATCACCTCGACCACTGTGTCGACCAGGTCGGCGCGGACCTTCTCGCGCAGCGCCGCGAAGCCGCCGGCGTCCCACGCCGGGCCGCCCGCCGCGCCGATCAGCCGGTCGATGGCCGCGCCGGCCGCGTCCTCGATCAGCTCCTGCACGCCGCCGTGTGGGTTGCGGCTCAGCGCCAGCTTCGCCGCGTTGTCGAGCCGGCCTTGGAGGAACCGCGCCGGGGACGGCACGGTGAGCCGCAGCAGCCGACGGGTGCCGGCCCAGTGCGCCGCCTCCGCCTCGGCGGGGGAGTCGAACACCTTCACCCCGACCGTCGCGCCCTCGTCGACGAGCGCCGGGTACGCGGTCACCGCGTAGCCGGCACGGACCTGCTCGATGGTCCGTGGCAGGGTGCCGATGCTCCACTCGCGCAGCCCGGTACGGGCCACCTCCGGGGCGGCGGCCGCCACCACCTGGCGTACCTCCTGGCGGAGTTGACGTTGCAGGGCCGGCAGGTCCTTGCCCTCGGCGACCGGCTTCTCGTCGGCGTCGAGCACCCGGAAGGTCACCCGCAGGTGCGCGGGGAGCTTGCCCGGCTCCCAGGCGTCGCGAGGCACCGTGACACCTGTCATCCGGCGCAGTTGCCGGGTCAGCGCGTCCAGCAGCGGCTCCTCGCCCGGGGTGATCGCCGCCAGAGCGGCGCGGGCGTAGTCCGGCACCGGGACGAAGTTGCGGCGGATCGCCTTGGGCAGCGAGCGGATCAGCGCGATCACCGTCTCCTCGCGCAGCCCCGGCACCTGCCAGTCGAAGCTCTCCGCCGGCACCTGGTTGAGCAGCGGCAGGGGGATGTCGACGGTCACGCCGTCGGTGGGCGTGCCCGGCTCGAAGCGGTACGTCAGCGGCAGGCTCACCCCCTGCGTCAGCCACTCGTCCGGGTAGTCGCCCTCGTCCACCCCCGGGCGACCGTCGTTGACCAGCACGTCGCGGGTGAAGGTGAGCAGGTCGGGCTGCTCGCGGCGGGTCTTCTTCCACCAGCTGTCGAAGTGCCGGCCGGAGGACACGTCGGCCGGGATGCGCTGGTCGTAGAAGCCGAAGATGGTTTCGTCGTCGACCAGGATGTCGCGGCGTCGAGCGCGACTCTCCAGCTCCTCGATCTCGGCGAGCAGCCGCTTGTTGTCCGCCCAGAACTGGTGGTGGGTCTGCCAGTCGCCCTCGACGAGGGCGTGCCTGATGAACAGCTCCCGGCTCAACGCCGGGTCGATCCGCCCGAAGTTGACCTTGCGGGAGCTGACCAGCGGGACGCCGTACAGGGTGACCTTCTCGTAGGCCATCACCGCGGCCTGCTTCTTCTCCCAGTGCGGCTCGCTGTAGCTGCGCTTGACCAGGTGCTGCGCCAGCGGCTCGACCCACTCCGGCTCGACGCGGCCGGCGATGCGACCCCAGAGCCGGGAGGTCTCCACCAGCTCGGCGGCCATCACCCAGCGCGGCGGCTTCTTGAACAGCGCCGAGCCGGGGAAGACGGCGAACTTCGCGCCCCGCGCGCCCAGGTACTCGTGCTTCTGGGCGTCCTTGAGCCCGATGTGCGACAGCAGGCCGGGCAGCAGCGACTGGTGCACCTTCGGGGTGTCGATCTCTTCCGGCAGGTCCGTGCCACCCCGGCGACCCCGGCCGGCGTCCGCGTCGTCCGAGGCGTCGCGCGCCGGCCGCCCACCGCGCCGGTCACCTTCGGCCGGGGTACGCAGCACCTGCCGCAGTTGGCCGACGATGTCCTGCCACTCGCGGACCCGCAGGTAGTTCAGGTACTCCGCCTTGCACATCCGGCGGAACGCGCTGGACGACAGCTCTCGCTGCTGCTCCCGCAGGTAGCGCCACAGGTTGAGGTAGGCGACGAAGTCGGACTCCTTGTCGGCGAACCGGGCGTGCGCCTGGTCGGCCTGGGCCTGCTTCTCCGCCGGCCGTTCGCGCGGGTCCTGGATGGAGAGCGCGGCGGCGATCACCAACACCTCGGTGGCGCAGCCGTTGCGTTCGCCCTCGACCACCATCCGGGCGAGACGGGGGTCGACCGGGAGCTGAGCCAGGCGTCGGCCGAGCGCGGTGAGCCGCTTCGCCGGGTCGGCCTCGGTCGGGTCCAACGCGCCGAGCTCGTGCAGCAGGTTGACGCCGTCGGTGATGTTGCGCTTGTCCGGCGGGTCGATGAACGGGAACGCGGCGAGGTCGCCGAGCCCGATCGCGGTCATCTGGAGGATGACCGACGCCAGGTTGGTCCGCAGGATCTCCGGGTCGGTGAACTCGGGTCGGGACAGGAAGTCCTGCTCGTCGTACAGGCGGATGCAGATGCCGTCCGACGTACGGCCGCAGCGGCCCTTGCGCTGGTTGGCCGACGCCTGCGAGATCGGCTCGATGGGCAGCCGCTGCACCTTGAGCCGGCTGGAGTAGCGGGAGATGCGGGCGGTGCCCGGGTCCACCACGTACTTGATGCCGGGCACTGTCAGCGAGGTCTCCGCGACGTTGGTGGCGAGCACCACCCGGCGTGAGCTGTGCGCGGCGAAGACGCGGTGCTGTTCGGCGGAGGACAGTCGGGCGTACAGTGGCAGGATCTCGGTGCCGAGCAGCGACCGCTTCTTCTGCACCAGCTTGCCCAGCGCGTCGGCGGTGTCCCGGATCTCCCGCTCGCCGCTGAGGAAGACCAGGATGTCGCCGGGCCCCTCGGCGGCCAGCTCCTCGACGGCGTCGCCGATCGCCTGGATCTGGTCGCGGACGTTCTCCTCGTCGCCGTCACCGTCCTCCTCGCCCTCGGCGACCTCCAGCAGCGGGCGGTAGCGCACCTCCACCGGGTAGGTGCGCCCGGAGACCTCGACCACCGGCGCCGGTACGCCCTCCGGCTCGTCGGCGGTGGGCGGCCCGACGAAGTGCCGGGCGAACCGATCGGTCTCGATGGTCGCCGAGGTGATGATCACCTTGAGGTCGGGGCGGCGGGGCAGCAGCTCCCGCAGGTACCCGAGGATGAAGTCGATGTTGAGGCTGCGCTCGTGCGCCTCGTCGATGATCAACGTGTCGTACTGGCGCAGCATCCGGTCGGTCTGCAACTCGGCCAGCAGGATGCCGTCGGTCATCAGCTTCACCAGGCTGCGTTCGCTGACCTGGTCGGTGAAGCGCACCTTGTAGCCGACCACGTCACCCAGCTCGGTGCCCAGCTCGTCGGCGATCCGGTCGGCCACCGTCCGGGCGGCCAGCCGCCGGGGCTGGGTGTGCCCGATCAGGCCGTGCACCCCGCGCCCCAGCTCCAGGCAGATCTTCGGGAGCTGAGTCGTCTTGCCGGAGCCGGTCTCGCCGGCCACGATCACCACCTGGTGATCGCGGATCGCGGCGGCGATGTCGTCCTTGCGCTCACTGACCGGCAACCCCGCCGGGTACGTGATCACGGGCACCGCCGCTCGTCGGGTGGCGAGCCGCTGCTCGGCCCGGGCCACCTCGGCGGTGATCTCAGCGAGGGCCGCTTCCCGGCGCTGCGGGTCGCGCAGCTTGCGGGCACCGTCGAGGCGCCGCTGGAGCCGGCGCTGGTCGCGGAACATCAGAGGGGTGAGGCGGCGGTGCAGCTCGCGGACCGGGTCGGTCGCGACGGAGGCGGTTGGATTCTGCATGTCGTGCCCAAGGATAGGCAGCCCGACGGCGCACCGCCCCTGGGTTACCGCGCTGCCGGCTCTCCGACTGTCACCTCCCGTCCCCGGACAGCCAGAAGCGGGCCCTAGAGTTGGCGGCCGACGTCGAGCGCTGGGGGAGCCGAATGGACATGCGGGACACCGACCGTGCGTTGGTGCAGGCCGCCACGGCGGTCGCCAAGCTGCGGTGTCGCAGCCAGCACCACACCGTCGCCTCGGCCGCCCGGAACGCCGACGGACGGGTCTTCACCGGGGTGAACGTCCAGCACGCGACCGGAGGTGTCTGCGCCGAGCTGGTGGTCATCGGCACGGCCGCCACCCAGGGAATCACCGAACTGGAGACGATCGTCACGGTCGCCGACCGGGGCCGCGAGGTGACCGCGCCCTGTGACAGGTGTGTTCGGGTCCTGCGGGACTACTTCCCGGCACTGCGGGTGATCATCGGCCCGGTGGACGACCTGCGGGTGGTCCCGCTGGCGGACCTGGCGACAGCGGCCGGGAACGGCACGGCCGGCTGACCCGCTCCGGCATCAGTCGCCGGAGGCCGCCTCCATCATCGACCGAGGCACCGGCACGCCCTCGAACCGCAGGTTGCCCTCCGGAAGCAGCCACGTGGTGACCTGCGCGAGCAGGCGGCCGGCCCGCACGGCCGGGTCGTTGGCGTAGAGGGCGCGCGCCTCGTCCGGCGCGATGGACAGCACGACGAATCCACGGAGGTGCTCGTCGTCGCCGTGCAGGAACGGGCCGGCGGCGAGCACCAACCCCTGCTCCACGAGGCCCGCCTGGTGGGCGAGGTGTGCGTGCTGCAGCCGATCGATCGCGTCCTGTGGCAGCTCTGGCGGATCCGACGGTCGGACCAGGAGCACGACCGTGTGCTGGTCGAATCGCATGCTTACACCCTATGACGCGAATGTCCCTCTTCTGGGTGTCAACCGCCATCTGTCCGTCCTGTGATCGTCCGCGAAACTCATTCTCTTTCTGGGGAGAAGGCGATGGGAGGCGCGGCATGGTCAGCAGGCGACAGGTGCTCGCTGCGGGTGCGGCCGGCGGTGCGGCGGCTCTGGTTCCGGCGGGCTGGGCGGCATCGGGGCGGGCGCTGGCCGCGGTGGCACCGCTGGACGCCGGGGACATCCCGAAGTACGTCGCGCCACTGCGGATCCCACCGGCCATGCCGGCGGTGGCGACCGGGCCCGAGCGGGACGAGTGGCGACGTGGAAGAGCCGGCGCTCCTCGTCCAGCAACGCGGAGGTCTGACCCACCACGTTCGCCGCGGTCGCCCCGTCGACGGACCGACCGGCCAACACGTCGACCAGCCGCTCGGAACCGAGCAGGCTGCCGCGCAGTCGAAGGTCCGGCCAGATGCCCTCCTGTACGCCGGCCACCGCGACCAGGTCCCACTCCAGGCCCTTCGCGGCGTGCGCGGTGAGCAGGCGTACCGCCGCGCCCCGGTCGGCGGTCGGCGCGATGGTGTCGGCCGGCAGGTCCTGGGCGAGCACGTGGTCGAGGAAGACCTCGGTGCGCGCACCGGGCAGTCGGTCGGTGAACCGGGCCGCCGCGTCGAAGAGCACCAGCACGGCGTCCAGGTCGCGGTCGGCCGCCTCGGCCCGCCGCCGCCGGGCCAGGTCACCCTCACCGGCCGCCGGCCGGCCCTGGATGATCGCGCCCGCCCAGCGCTCGGCGAGGTTGCTGGCGTGCCAGACCGCCCAGAGCACGTCCTCGGCGGTCGACCCGGGTCGGGCGGCGGCGTCCCGCGCGCAGGCCAGCAGCCCGGCCACCGCCTGCGCCGGCTCGGCCCAGTGCCGGTCGATGTCGGCCAGCTCCGCGGGATCGCGCAGCGCCTCCACGATCAGCTCCCCGGACGGGCGTCGGTCACCGCCGGCCAGCGCGAGCGCGCGGAGGCCCTGCCGCAGCCGCCGCTCGGCCAGTGGGTCGGCGCCGCCCAGAGGCGAGTGCAGCAGCGCGACCGCCGCCTCCTCGTCCAGACGGTCCGGTTCCAGCGCGCAACGCAGCAGGAGGAGCAACGGCGCGACCGCCGGTTGCAGGTGCAGGGGCAGGTCCTCGCCGTGCACCACTGTGGGCACGCCGGCCGCGTGCAACGCCCGTCGCAGGGTGGGCAACTGCAACGCGGTGGACCGCACCAGCACCGCCATCCGCGACCAGGGCACGCCGTCGAGCAGATGGGCCGAGCGCAGTGCGTGGGCCAGCCACGAAGCCTCGCTGGTCGCGGAGCGGAACGTGTGGACCTCGACCGTCCCGGGCGGCGCGTCCGGCAGCGGGTGCAGCCGGCGGTGCGCCGCCGGACCGCGCAGCCGGCGGCCCAGCCGAGCGACAGCCGCGAGCAGATCCGGCCCGGCCCGGTACGACGTGGACAGCAGCACCTGTGCGGCCGGCGCCCCGGACGCGGTGCGGAAGCGGTGCGGGAACGTGGCCACCCCGGCCGGGTCGGCACCCCGGAAGGCGTACGTGGAGGAGTCCGGGTCGGCGAACGCGACGAGTGACGTGCCTCCGGCGGCGATGACCGAGAGCAGCTCCATCTGGGCGGGGTCGGTGTCGGCCAGCTCGTCGAGGTAGACGTGAGCGAGGCGGCGGCGTTCGGCGGCCAGCAACTCCTCGTCGTCGCGCAGCAGCCCGGTGGCCGCCCGGACCAGCTCGGCCGGGTCGTACGCGATGGAGCCCCGGTTGCTGACGTCGCGCAGCGCGAGCACGCTGACGTACTCACGGAGGAAGCGGGCGGCAGCCGGCCAGTCGTCGCGGCCGAGCTTCTCGCCCAGCCGGGCCAGGTCGACCGGGCCCACGCCCCGCTCGGCGGCGCGCATGAGCAGGTCGCGTAGTTGACCGGCGAACGCCCGGGTACGCAGGGCGGGGCGCAGGTCGGTCGGCCAGCCGACGGGGTCGTCCTCGGGCTCCTCGCCCACCACGTCCAGCAGCTCGCGGATGATCAGATCCTGTTCGGGGCCGGTGAGCAGCCGGGGCGAGGGCTCACCCCGCTCGGCGGCGGCCCGGCGGAGCAACCCGAAGGCGTACGCCGGGAAGGTGCGCACCAGCGGCTCGCGCAACACCCGGTGGCCGTCCTGCGCGATCCGGGCCTCGATGCGCTGCCGCAGCGCGGTGGCTCCTCGACGGCCGAAGGTCAGCACCAGGATCCGTTCCGGATCGACCCCCTCGGCCACCCGGGCGGCGACCGCCTCGACCAGGGTGCTGGTCTTGCCGGTGCCCGGGCCGCCGAGCACGAGCATCGGGCCGTCGGTGTGCCCGACCACCTCGGCCTGCACGGGGTCGACCCGTCGGCCAGACGCCCCGCCGTCCCGGTCGGCCAGCCCGCTGCCGACGACGCCACCAGCGGCCGGGGCGCTCTGGTCGGTGAGCACGGTGCCGTCGGCGCTGCCGCCAGGCACGCCGTCGTCCTCCCGCGCCGGCCCACCAGACCGCCGCACCAACCGGTACGCCTGCATCAGCTCATCCCATCAAACCCGTACGACACCCACCCGCCCCCACCCCACCCAGGCCCCACCCCACCCCATCCAGCTCCGTCGATCATGAAGTTAGCGGCGCGACACGCCGACAGCGGCACCGCTAACTTCATGATCAACCGGAGGGAGCGGAGGGGACGGGGGACGGGGATCAGGTCAGGCGGGACTCCAGCGCGTCCAGGGCTTCCGGGACGGTGGTGGCCACCGTGAGGAGGTCGCGGCCTGCGGTCTTCAGGAAGTTCTGCTCGGCCAGGCTGTCGAGCCAGTCCAGCAGGGGGCGGAAGAACCCGTCGGTGTCGATCAGCACCATGGGCTTGGCGTGCAGGGCGAGGGTCGCGGTGGTCCAGACCTCGAACAGCTCGTCCAGGGTGCCCAGCCCGCCGGGCAGGGTGAGGAAGGCGTCCGACTTCTCGATCATCAGGGTCTTGCGGCTGGCCATCGAGTCGGTGACCAGCAGTTCGTCCGAGGCCAGGTCGGCGACCTCCAGATCGACGAGCGACTGGGGGATCACCCCGAGGGTGCGCCCACCGGCGGACCGCGCGCCGTCCGCCAGCGCTCCCATCATGCCGACGCAGCCTCCGCCGCTGACCAGCGTGTGCCCACGCCGGGCCAGCTCGGCGCCGGTCTCGGTGGCCAGGTCCAACCAGCGTTGGTCCAGGGTGCGGGACGAGGCGCAGAAGACGCAGATCGCCGCCATCAGTTGTCCCGCGGCTGCTCGGCGGCCTGAACGGCTGCGGCCTGCTGGTCAGCGCCGGTACGGGCGACGACCTCGTCGCGGACCGCCTCCTGCTCGGCGGACAGTGCGGCCTCGGCCTCGACGATGTGCCGGACCGCCGCGTTGACGTCGTCGGTGAGACAGATCAGCTCCAGGTCGACCGGGCCGATCTTGCCGTCGGCGGCCATCGTGTCGCGCAGCCAGTCCAGCAGCCCTTGCCAGTACGCGACTCCCATCAGCACCACCGGGAACCGGGTGACCTTGCCGGTCTGCACCAGGGTGAGCGCCTCGAACAGCTCGTCCATGGTGCCGAAACCGCCGGGCAGCACGACGAACGCCTGGGCGTACTTGACGAACATGGTCTTGCGGGCGAAGAAGTAGCGGAAGTCGATGGCCAGGTCGACCCACTCGTTGATGCCCTGCTCGAACGGGAGCTCGATGCCGAGCCCGACGGAGAGCCCGCCCGCCTCGCTGGCACCACGGTTGGCGGCCTCCATCACACCGGGCCCACCCCCGGTGATCACCGCGTAGCCGGCCCGGGCGAGCGCGCCGCCCAACTGCTCGGCCAGCTGACACTCGGCGCTGTCCGGTCCGCTGCGCGCAGAGCCGAAGACGCTGACGGCCGGCGGCAGGTCGGCGAGGGTGTCGAAGCCCTCGACGAACTCGGAGAGGATGCGCAGCGCGCGCCAGGCGTCCTTGGTCTTCCAGTCGCCCCGGCCCCGCGAATCCAGCAACCGCTGGTCGGCCGTGCTGCTCGGGATCGCACCTCTGCGCAGTGTGACCGCTCCCCGGTGTCGCTCCTGCCCGGGACCGCGACCGGCCTCCCGCCCGTTGCTCTGGCTCATGGAGCAACCGTAGTGGAGCAGCACCCGCCGGGTGCGCGGGGCGGGGACGCCGAGAAATAGTTCGCGATCAAGGGCAACTATTCGGCTCTCCCGTACGTCTTACTATTCACATACCGGGTATGCCCCGGCGCGCGCCTTCGGGGGAGGAGACAGCGTGATCAGTAACAGCGAGATGGTCCGCATCCGTCGCCAGATGCAGCGACGAATCCGAGACGTCGTGGCCGAACGCCGCCGCACCCGGGACCTGAACCTCTCCCCCGCCTCCCCCGCACCAACCGGATCCGATCAAGAGGTTTGCGTCGCCGACAACGGGCCAGGCTGACGCAAACCTCTTGATCACCGGGGCCGAGAGCCCCGCGACCGGTCAGGCCGGGGCCAGCCAGCGGTGCAGGGTCGCCGCGCCGTCACGGATCTTGCTGATCTCGACGTGCTCGTCGGGGTGGTGGGCGAGGTTCGGGTCACCGGGGCCGAAGTTCAGCGCGGGGATGCCCATGGCCGCGAACCGGGCCACGTCCGTCCAGCCCAGCTTGCCGATCGGCGCAGCGCCCACCGCCGCCAGGAACTCCTTCGCCGGAGCCGCCTCCAGCCCGGGAGCGGCGCCGGGCGCGATGTCGGTCACCACCACCTCGAAGCCAGCGAACACCTCCCGCAGGTGCGCCTCGGCCTCGGCGGGACTGCGATCCGGGGCGAACCGGTAGTTGACCTCGATCTCACAGTGGTCGGGGACCACGTTGCCCGCCACTCCACCGCCGATCCGCACCGCGTTCATGCCCTCGCGGTAGTCGCAGCCGTCGATCGTGACCCGACGGGCCTCGTACGTCTGAAGGCGTCGCAGCACCTCACCAGCGGCGTGGATGGCGTTCACCCCGTGCCAGGAGCGCGCCGAGTGGGCGCGCACCCCGGTAGTGGTGACCACCGAGCGCATGGTGCCCTGGCAGCCCGCCTCGACGATGCCGTACGTCGGCTCCAGCAACACCGCGAAGTCCGCCTCCAGCCACTCCGGGTACGCCTGGGCGACCAGGTTCAGCCCGTTGTACCGGGACTCGATCTCCTCGGCCTCGTAGAAGAAGTACGTCACGTCGTAGCGCGGGTCGGGCAGCGTCACCGCGAGGTGCAGCGCGTACGCGGTGCCGGACTTCATGTCGGAGGTGCCACAGCCGTACATCAGGTCGCCACGCATGGTCGACGGGAAGTTGTTGTTGAGCGGCACGGTGTCCAGGTGCCCGGCCAGCACGACGCGCTGCGACCGACCGAGGTCGGTGCGCGCCATCACGGTGTTGCCGTGCCGGTGGGTGCTCAGGTGCGGTACGCCTCGCAGGACCTCTTCGACGCAGTCGGCGATCGCCTTCTCGTTGAGGGACACGGACTCGATGTCGACCAGAGCGCGGGTCAGCTGTACCGGATCGGCGAGGACCTCGGGGGTCAGCGGGTTCTCCATGATTCGCACGGTACCTTCAGGTCTGTCAGCGTGAGCAGTGAGCTGAGGCCAGCCGGCCGCTACCGAGAGGTGTAACAGTGACGTCCGCAGATTCGGCCTGGGGCATCGGCCTGGCCACGGTCACCGCAGACGAGCAGGTGCTCGACACCTGGTACCCGACCGGCAAGCTGGGCCTGGGTGAGCTGCCGCTGGTTGCCGGCGAGGACAAGGCGGACGTGCTCGACCTGCCGCCGGCCGCGCTCGGCGACCGGGCGCTACCTGGTCTGCGTACCGTCCAGGTGGTCACGGTGATCTCGCTGGACGACCCGATCAAGGACGCGTCCGACGCGTACCTTCGTCTGCACCTGCTCTCGCACCGCCTGGTGCGACCCAACCAGCTCAACCTGGACGGCATCTTCGGCAAGCTGGCCAACGTGGCCTGGACGTCCGCCGGGCCGTGCCCTCCGGAGCGGGTGGACGAGCTGCGGGTCATCGAGCGGGCGGCGGGCCGGCACCTGTCGGTGTACGGGGTGGACAAGTTCCCCCGGATGACCGACTACGTGGTGCCCTCCGGTGTGCGGATCGCCGACGCCGACCGGGTCCGCCTCGGCGCCCACCTGGCCGCCGGCACGACGGTGATGCACGAGGGCTTCGTCAACTTCAACGCCGGCACCGTCGGCACCTCAATGGTCGAGGGACGGATCGTGCAGGGCGTGCTCGTCGGCGACGGCTCCGACATCGGCGGTGGCGCCTCGATCATGGGCACCCTGTCCGGCGGCGGCACCGAGAAGATCAGCATCGGCGAGCGGAGCCTGGTCGGCGCGAACGCCGGGGTCGGCATCACCCTCGGCGACGACTGCGTGGTCGAGGCCGGCTGCTACATCACGGCCGCGTCGAAGGTCACCCTCCCCGACGGCCGGGTGGTCAAGGCCCGCGAGCTGTCCGGCGTCGACGGGCTGCTGTTCTGGCGCAACTCGGTGACCGGCGCGCTGGAGGCGAAGCCGCGCACCGGCCGGGGCATCGAGCTGAACGCCGCCCTGCACGCCAACGACTGACGTCCCCGCCGGGTCCGCGGCACTCGGC
>NZ_JBSFBM010000217.1:0-11784 GCF_053592955.1 Micromonospora sp. NPDC002411
CCAACGGCAACAGTCGCGCCGAACGGTGCGGGCTCGTCGGCGAGTTCGCCTTCGAGGTGTACGCGCACGAGAACGGCCTGCCCAAGAAGCCCGCCAACAACTCGTCGGCCACCTCCAAGGCGATCTTGCGGCGTTCGTCGTCGCTGATGTGCGGCGCGCGGAGCGCGAACCAGCTGCCGTGCACCGCGAACAGGGACAGGGTCGCGCGCAGTTGGGCGGCGGGGGAGTCGTCGCCCCGGCACAGCGCGTCGGCGAGCTTCATCATCCGGCCGCGCATCTGCTGGCCGGCGGTGAGACTCTTCAGCACGGTCTGGTTCTGCTCGAAGAAGCGCATGACCGACGGCATCTCGCCGCTGAACATCGTGTCGGCGTAGCGGGAGACGAGCTCGCGCCGGGTGTCCAGGGTCGGGGGCTGCGACTCGGCCCACGCGGTCAGCGCGTCGATTTGCACCAACCGGTCCTCGACGAAGCTGGCGACGATGTCGTCCTTGCTCTTGAAGTGGTAGTAGAGCGCGGCCTTGGTGACGTTGAGGCGCTCGGCGATCTCCCGAAGCGAGGTCTTCTCGTACCCCTGCTCGGTGAAGAGCTCGAGCGCGACGGCCTTGATCCGCTCCCGCGTGCCGCCTGTGCTCTCCCTCACCCACGCCCCCCAATTGGCTTGACCGTTAGTTGGTCCCCAACTTACCGTGCGGCTAGTAAGGTGACTAGCCGGGCGGCAAGTAAGTGTGGCAATCCTCGGGGGGAGCTTACCCATGACACAGGCAACCCAGGCCGGCGCACGACCCAACAACATCCGGGTCGTGCTGTTCGGGCTGATGATCGCGATGATGCTCGCGATGCTCGACAATATGATCGTCAGCACCGCGTTACCGCGGATCGTCGGCGAGTTCGGCGGCCTCAACCACTTCACCTGGGTGGTCACCGCGTACGTCCTGGGCACCACCGTCTCCACCCCGATCTGGGGCAAGCTCGGTGACCTCTACGGCCGCAAGTCGGTCTTCCTGACCTCGGTCGTCGTCTTCCTGGTCGGCTCCGCCCTCTGTGGCATGGCCGGCTCCGGGATGCTCGGCGGCCCAGAGGACGGCATGGTCCAGCTCATCGCCTTCCGGGCCGTGCAGGGCCTCGGCGCCGGCGGCCTCATGGTCGGCGTGATGGCGATCATCGGTGATCTGGTCCCGCCCCGCGAGCGCGGGCGCTACCAGGGCATGATCGCTGGCATCATGGCCATCGCCATGGTCGCCGGCCCGCTGGCCGGCGGATTCATCACCGACCACCTCTCCTGGCGCTGGGCGTTCTACGTGAACCTGCCGCTGGGCGGAATCGCGCTGCTCGTGCTGATCACCACCATGCACCTGCCGAAGTACCGCACCGAGCACCGGATCGACTGGCTCGGCGCCGGGCTGCTCTCGGTCGGCATCACCGCGATCGTGCTCATCACCACCTGGGGCGGCAACGAGTACGACTGGACCTCGCCGCAGATCCTCGGCCTGGCCGTGCTGGCCGTCGTCGCGTTGGTGGCGTTCGGCCTGGTGGAACGCCGGGTCCAGGAGCCGATCCTGCCGCTGGCGCTCTTCGCCAACCGCAACTTCGCGCTGATCTCGGTGATCGGCTTCCTGCTCGGCTTCGCGATGTTCGGCGCGATGAACTTCCTGCCGCTCTACCAGCAGACCGTTCAGGGCGCGTCGGCGACCAACAGCGGTCTGCTGCTGCTGCCCCTGATGTTCGGGATGCTCGTCGTCTCGCTGGTCATCGGCCGGGCGATCACCAAGAACGGCAGGTACCGGGCGTACCCGATCGTCGGTGGCGTGGTGATGACCGCAGGCATGGCGCTGCTGTCCATGCTGGACACCAACACCAGCAAGTTGACGTCCTCGCTCTACATGGTCGTGCTCGGCGTCGGCATGGGCTTCCTCATGCAGACGTCGATGCTGATCGCGCAGAACAGCGTGGAGCAGAAGGACCTCGGCGCGGCCAGCGGCGCGGCGACGTTCTTCCGGTCGATCGGCGGTTCGTTCGGCATCTCGCTGTTCGGCGCGATCTTCGCCAACCGGCTGGCCAGCTCCGAGGGCGGTCGGGCCTTCGGTGGCGGCGAGGCCGGCGCTGGGATGGACCTGGCGAAGCTCAAGGAACTGCCCGCCCAGGCGCGCGAGGTGGTGCTCGGCGGTCTCTCCGACGCGATCTCGCACGTGTTCCTGTGGGCGGTGCTGTTCACCATCGTGATCCCGGTGCTCGCCTGGTTCATCAAGGAGATCCCGCTGCGGACCGCCAACGAGGCGCCGCCGCAGGCCACCCCGGAGGAGGAGGCCGAGGTCGCTCTCGGCAAGGCCCCCGTCGCCTGATCCGACACCCGCATCGCACGCCGCGTCGTCCCGTCCGGGGCGGCGCGGCGTGTGTCTTCCACGAGAGCGCGGCTACCGCCGGCGCAGGCGTTGCCAGAGACGGCGTAGCGGATTGCGGGGACGGGGGACCCGGGCGGAACGCGTGCCGAGCAGGTCGGTGGCGAGCGCCGCGGTGGCCGGGTCCAACTCCGGAGCGGCGAGCGCAAGATGGGCCAGCGAACCGGCGATCGGGACCGGCCGGGTGCGCGCCACGGCGGCCGCGTCGGCGAGCCGCTCCGCCACCACCCGCGCCACGTCCGAGCGCACCGAGGGATCCACCCAGGCTGCGGTGACCAGCGCGAACAGCGCCGCCTCGGTGACCCAGTCCTCGACCCCCCAGATCAGGTCGAGCAGCACCCGGCGGCGGGTCGACCCCTCCCACGGCTCGTCGGTGCGGTGGTGCAGCAGACCCAGGCAGGCCCACACCTGCACACCCCGGACCCAGACCGACGGGTCGTGGGCGGCCAGCAGTCGACCCACCGCGTTGGCCGGCGCCGCGGGCGGGTGCACCAGCAGACCGAGCAGATCGGCCACGTCGAGACCGGCCAGGCTCACCGCCGCGTCGTACGCCGCGGGCGGGTGTGGCCACGCCGGGTGCGCGATCTGCCCGATCCGTTCGACAGCCGTCGCCGAGGGCGCCGGCAGGGCAGGCGTGGGTACGTCGTCCGCGTACCGCCACAGCTGGTGTGCGGACGCCCGTCGCGGCTCGCGCGGGTCCGGTTCCAGCGTGCTCCCGACGACGTCGATCCGCAGTCCGGGGGCCGTCGACGTCGCCGTCCGGACGGCGCTCGGCGGGGCCGGGGCAGTCAGGTGTACGACGCTGCCGAGGCCGTTGTCGTCGTCGGCCACCGCCTGGCGCATCGCGTCGAGCAGCGGTCCGTCGGCCGGCGTCAGTTGACCCAACCAGGGCCGGGCCCGGCAGCACTGGGCCAGGTCGCCGTGCTCGTGGGTGTCGTCGGGATGGTCCCGGACGAAGTCGGCGAGCGCGACCAGGTGGGCCAGGTCGCCGTCGCGCAGGTGCCGCAGACGGTGTGCGGTGTGCACCGCGCAGTCGAACGACGGGTCGCGTGCCAGCGCCCGCTCGGTCCACTCCAGCGCCTCGTCGAGCCGGCCGATGTCGGCCAGGGTGCCGGCGATGTCCGCGTAGATCGCCAGGTCGTCGGGGTCCAGCTCGACGGCCCGACCGAGAGCCGCGAGGCCGTCGCGGGTCCGGCCCGCGCTGCGGTACGCGTACCCGAGCCAGACCTCGCCCATCTTCGACTGCTGTGCGCGTACCCCTCGAGCGGCCCAGCGGACCGCCAGGGCGGCTTCGCCGACGCGCCGGGCCAGCGCGGACGCCGCACCCAGCAGCAGGCTGTGCTCGGGGTGCACGGTGACCGCGTTGCGGGCCAGCGTCAGGTACGGCGTGAGGGCGCCCCGGGCGAGCCGTGGCACCGGGTCGGGCAGGGCGGCGCACACCTGCATGAGGACGCGGGCGATGTGTTCCGGGCCCAGTCGTTCGGCCAGCTCGGGTGCGGTGACCCAGGGCACCTCGGCCCACGGGGAGCCGGGCGCGTACGTGGTCGCCGCGGCCAGCAGTTCCAGCCCTTCGGCGGGGCGCCCGGCGGTGGCGAGCAGGTGGGCGCGGGCGACGACGGCTCCCACGAACGTGTGGTGGTTGATCGGGAAGAGGTCGAGGCCGCCGTCGCTCACCGCGGCGAGTCGGGCCAGTGTCTCGTGCACCTCGGGCAGGGTGGGCGCCCGCGCCAACGCACCGGCGAGGTGACCGGCGGCGTGGTGCAGGTCGCCCTCGTCCAGTGCCAGCCGGGCCAGCGCCAGCTCCTCCGTAGCGGAGAGCGCGGCATCGTCCGTTCCCTCGGGCACGTCGTCCTCTCGTCGCAGACTCGACCGTGTGCAGCGGGCCAAGCGTAGTTGATATTGAGATCATCTGGTGATCATCTGCGCACTCCTGCTCGTTCAATTGCTCGAAGATGGGGAAAGGTGCAAGACTGAGCAGGAAACGCGCGGGAACCGCGCAGGGGAGGAGTGTCCGTGACACGCGCAGGGGCTGGCATGGCCGCCGACATCGACGAGCAGCCGGCCGGCTACGCGCGGCTGCTCTCCGCCGCCAACGCCGCCGAGATCGCCCGGGTGGCGGCGGTCATCGCCGAACGCCGCCCGCGGCACGTGGTCTTCACCGCCCGGGGCACCTCCGACCACGCGGCCCTCTACGGGGCGTACCTGACCGAGATCCGGCTCGGCCTGCCCGCCGGGCTCGCCTCGCCCAGCGTGGTCACCCTGTTCGGGGCCCGACCCGACCTGTCCGACGCGTTGGTCGTCGGGGTCAGCCAGAGCGGCGGCTCCCCCGACCTGGCCGAGGTGCTGCGGGCCGCCCGCGCCTCCGGTGCGCTGACCCTCGCGGTGACCAACGCCCCCGACTCGCCGCTGGTCGACGTGGCCGAGCTGAGCATCGACATCGCCGCCGGGCACGAGCGGGCAGTGGCCGCCACCAAGACGTACACCGCCGAGCTGCTCGCCCTGCTGATGCTGGTTGAGGGGATCCGGGCCGGCGACGGCGTGCTCCCGGCGGCCGAACGGGAGGCGCTCGCCGCGCTGCCCGAACTGGCCGCGCGCACCCTCGCCGACGACACTCCGGCCCGGCTTGCGCCGCGCTACCGGTTCGCCCGGCAACTGGTCACCACCGGGCGGGGGTACGCGTACCCGACCGCCCGGGAGGCCGCGCTGAAGCTGATGGAGACGTCGTACCTGCCGGCGCTCGCCTTCTCCGGCGCCGACCTGCTGCACGGTCCGCTCGCGATGACCGACCCGGAGGTCCCGGTGCTCGCCGTGGTCGGTTCCGGCCCGGGTGGACGGTCGATGGGTGAGGTGCTGCCCCGCCTCGGCGAACGCCGCGCCGACGTGGTGGTGGTCGGCTCCGCCGAGGTGCCGGGGGCCACCCGGCTGGCAGTTCCCGAGGTGGACGAGCGGTACGCCCCACTGCTGGACATCCTGCCGTTGCAGCGGTTGGCGCTGGCCCTGGCCCTCACCCGGGGTGAGGACCCGGACGCGCCACGCGGGTTGAAGAAGGTCACCGCGACGATGTGAGGCGCGGCGTGGCACCCTGGTCACCGTGTCCACGCTGCGCGACCTCGCCGAGGAGCACACCCATCTCCGTCCGGCCGACATCGACCACCTGCACCGCATCGCCGGCGACTGGCAACTACTCTCCGATCTGTCCTTCGCCGACCTGCTGCTCTGGGTGCCGGTCGACGCCGACGGCACGTTCCTCTGCGTCGCCCAGGTCCGCCCGACGACCGCCCCCACCGCGTACCAGGACGACCAGGTGGGGCGCATCGTCGGCGGGCCGGAGGTGGCACACCTGGGCGTCGCGTACTCCCAGGGCCGGATCTGGCGGGAGGGTGACCCGGTCTGGTACGGCGACGTGCCGGCCCGGCACGAGGCGATTCCGGTCCGGCTGCGCACCGCCGAGGGTGAGGCCGGTGAGGTGATCGCCGTGGTGGGACGGGACACCAACCTCTCCACCGCGCGTACGCCGAGCCAGTTGGAGCTCAACTACCTGACCACGGCGGACGACCTGGCGCAGATGATCGCGGACGGCACCTTCCCGCCGCCCCGGCATCCAGGTGAGACCACCTCCGCGCCGCGGGTCGGCGACGGCCTCGTCCGGCTCGACGCCGGGGGGAAGGTCACCTACGCCAGCCCGAACGCCCAGTCCGCGTACCGCCGGCTGGGCTACGCCTCCCATCTGGTGGGTGAGGACCTGGCCGCACTGCACCGCCGGCTGGCCGGTGACCCGCTGGACGGCACCGAGGCGTCGAACGGCATCCTGGCCGCCCTGCGCGGTGAGGCGCCGCCCCGACGGGAGATCGATGCACGCGGCGCCACGATGCTCACCCGGGCGCTGCCGTTGATGCCCGCCGGGGTGCCGATCGGCGCGCTGGTATTGGTCCGGGACATCACCGAGGTCCGGCGTCGCGATCGGGCGCTGATCACCAAGGACGCCACCATCCGGGAGATCCACCACCGGGTGAAGAACAACCTCCAGACCGTGGCCGCGCTGCTGCGGTTGCAGGCCCGCCGGGTGGCCATGCCGGAGGCGCGGGTCGCGCTGGAGGAGTCGGTACGCCGTGTCGCGTCCATCGCCCTGGTGCACGAGACGCTCTCCATGTCCAGTGACGAGGCGGTCGAGTTCGACGGCATCGTCGACCGGGTCGCCAGCGCGGCGACCGAGGTCGCGGCGACCGAGGTGAGCGTCGGCATGCGACGGCGGGGCAGTTTCGGCGTGCTGCCGGCGGAGATCGCCACCTCGCTGGTGATGGTCCTCAACGAGTTGCTGCTCAACGCCGTCGAGCACGGCTTCCCGCCGAGCGACGAGGAGGACGAGCCCCTGACCGCCGCTGCCTCCGGAATGGTGCCGGTCGCCGTGCCCGAGGTCGACCCGGAGCTGCGACCCGAGGTGGTGGTCTCGGCGCATCGGTTCCGCAAGATGCTGCACGTCTCGGTGGCCGACAACGGGCGCGGCCTGCCACCGGACTTCGATGCCGAACGTGCCAGCCGACTCGGCCTCCAGATCGTGCGGGCCCTGGTCACCGGGGAACTGCGCGGCACCATCGAGTTGCGCGCCGGAGCCAACGGCGGCACCGAGGCGGTGCTGGTCGTCCCGCTGGCGCGTAACGCCCCGGACGGACGCTCACAGGCCTGAGCCGCGCTGTCCCGACCGTTGCCGGGGCGCACGGTCGCCCGGTCAGCTGCCGGACCGTCCGGTCAGCAGGGCGACGGTCAGTCCGGGGCGCGGCCAGACCTGGGTGACGGTGAACTGCGCGCGGAGCGCGTCGCCCTTGGCACCGGGCACGGCAGCCAGCGGATCGGTGTGCCGGCCGGTGACGACAAGCCAGACGCGTGGCGTGCCGGCCAGGCACTGCGCCGGTTGCTGGCACTCGGCGGCCCACAGGTCACCCCGGCGGGCCTCATCCTCGGTGACCAGCACGTCGCGCGGCGGGTCGTCGCTGTGGTATTCGATGCCGAGGTCGAGAAAGAGCCAACTGTGTCGGGGCGAGTAGACCACTGCGTCGCCGGGCCGCTGACCGTCACCGATCACCCGTGCCGCGCCCGCGTAGTCCACCGGCGCGCTGCGTGGCCACTCGTGGGTCCGCCGCAGCGCGGCCTGGTCGGGGAGGCCGAGCAGCCCGGCCAGGACCACCACGACGAGCGCGGCCGGCGCGGCCACCGCGGCCAGGGCCGCGCCCGCCAGCAGGCAGGCGAAGGGCACCACGAAGACCAGGTACCGAGGCACCCACAGGGGTACGACAGCGCCGGCGGCGAAGAGCAGCAGCACCGGCAGCAGCACCGCGCTCACCGGCAGCAGTGCCCGGCGTCCGAGCCGGGCCGCGCCCAGCGCGGCCACCCCGAGCAGCAGGCCGCCCACCACACTGCTCTGGGCCACGCCGCCGGGCAGCGCGGTCAGGTCGTCCAGCCGAGCCAGACCCACCCAGTTCAACTGCCGGGACTGCTGGGTCCGGGCCTTGACCAGCAACGGACCGGCCAACAGCACGACCGGCACCACGGCGACGACCCACCGCCACACCCGCCGGTCCCGGTCGACGGTGGTGTGGTCCCGAGTGCCGACACCGGCCTCGGCGGGCCCGCGCCACCAGGCGAGTACGACGACCAGCGCGTGCGCGGCGAGCAGCGTCAGCGCGATCAGGTGGATGAGTCCGAGAGCGGTGACCGCGACGGCGTACCCGGCCCAACGGGCCCAGCTCGGCCGTCGCAGCGTGGTCACCAGGAGCACTGTGGCGAGCACCGCGAGCATGGTGGCCAGCGCGTACGGGCGGGCCTCCTGGCCGTAGCGCGACGTGCCGGGGAGCACCGCGAACAGCAGGCCGGCGAAGAGACCGGTGCGCCGGTCGACGAGCCGTGTGCCGAGCACGGCGAGCAGCCCGGCGGCCACTGTCATCGCCAGCACGGCCGGCACGCGCAGAGCGACGGTGGAGTCGCCGACGATCCTGGTCCAGATGTGCATCAGCAGGTAGTACGGGCCGGTGGCGGCGTCGATGGTGTCGGCCAGTCGGGCCAGGTCGGTGGGCGACCGGGTGGCCGCGCTCCACGTGGCCAGCTCGTCGCGCCAGAGCTGGGCGGAGCCCAGGCCGGTCACTGTCACCGCCAGGGTCAGCAGCGCCGGGGGGAGCCAGACCGGTGGGCGGCGCAGATGGTCCCACGCCGCCCCGCTCGACTTCTCGGACAATCCGCCCACGGTTCGAGCCTGCCACGGCCCTGCCGCCCGTGGGTGTCAGCTGGCGGCAGGCACTTGGCCGCTGCTCGCCGCCGCTGTCCTCGGTGACCAGCTGGTCGGCTGACCGCCGGCCCGTGATGTGGGATCCAGCACGCGGACATTGGCCGGCCCCCTTGGGGTGTGGCAGCATGGGCGCATGACCGCCGCAGTCGTCCGCCGCTTCGTGGCACGTCGCCACGTCGATTACGGCCGCGTGCGCAGCGCGATCTGTCCGGCCTACTGACGACGCCCGATCAATCTGTCTCGGGCGCGCTCCGCGCCGGCTGTCTGAAGACACCGTTGTCCCGCCCGCTTCGCCGGGCCGGCCGCCGCGCCCCGCGTAACCCCGAGGCACAGCAGACAACGGAGGACGCCGCGATGGCGGTCAGCAGCATCCCGGCCCGTTCCGAGGACCCGACGGCTCGCCCGACCCGAGCGCCGCGCCGGCCACGGGGTGAGGGCCAGTGGGCGCTCGGCCACCGCGAGCCGCTCAACCCCAACGAGCGGATCAAGAAGGACGACGACCCGCTCAACGTCCGGGCCCGCATCGAGACCATCTACGCGCACCGCGGCTTCGCCTCCATCGACCCGCAGGACCTGCGGGGCCGGTTCCGCTGGTGGGGCCTCTACACCCAGCGCAAGGCGGGCATCGACGGCGGACGCACCGCCGTGCTGGAGCCGCACGAGCTGGAGGACGAGTTCTTCATGCTCCGGGTCCGCATCGACGGTGGTCAGCTCAGCCTGGCCCAGTTGCGGGTGATCGCGGACATCTCCCGGGAGTTCGCGCGGGACACCGCCGACATCACCGACCGGCAGAACATCCAGTACCACTGGATCCGCGTCGAGGACATGCCGGAGATCTGGCGTCGGCTGGAGTCGGTCGGCCTGCAGACCACCGAGGCGTGCGGCGACTGCCCTCGGATCGTGCTGGGCAGCCCCGTCGCCGGTGTGGCCCGCGACGAGCTGCTCGACCCGACCCCGGCGGTCGACGAGATCGTCTCCCGGTACGTCGGTGACAAGCAGTTCTCCAACCTGCCCCGCAAGTTCAAGACGTCGATCTCCTGGCTGGTCGACACCCCGTACGAGTCGAACGACATCGCCTTCCTCGGTGTCGACCACCCCGAGCACGGCCCCGGCTTCGACGTCTGGGTCGGCGGTGGCCTCTCCACCAACCCGATGCTCGCCAAGCGGCTCGGCGTCTGGGTGCCGCTGGCCGAGGTGCCGGACGTGTGGGCAGGTGTCGTCGGCATCTTCCGCGACTACGGCTACCGCCGGCTGCGCAATCGGGCCCGGCTGAAGTTCCTGGTGGCCGACTGGGGTGTGGAGCGCTTCCGGGAGGTCCTGGAGAAGGACTACCTCGGCCGCACGTTGCTCGACGGCCCGGCGCCGACCCTGCCGTCGAAGCCGATCGACCACGTGGGCGTGCACGAGCAGGCCGACGGGCGGCACTACGTGGGTGCCGCCCCGGTGGTCGGGCGGGTCTCCGGCGCGCAGCTCAGCCAACTGGCCGACGTGGTCGAGGCGCATGGCAGCGACCGCGTGCGGCTCACCCCGTACCAGAAGCTGCTGGTGCTCGACGTGCCGTCGGAGCGGACGGAGTCGCTCGTCGACGCGCTGCGCGGGATCGGCCTGGAGGCCCGGCCCTCGGCCTGGCGGCGCGGCACGATGGCGTGCACCGGCATCGAGTACTGCAAGCTCGCGATCGTCGAGACGAAGGCCCGCGGTGAGGAGTTGGTGGCCCGGCTGGAGCAGCGGCTGCGCGACTTCGACGCGGACATCTCGATCCACATCAACGGCTGCCCGAACGCCTGCGCGCGCACCCAGGTCGCCGACATCGGGCTCAAGGGCCAGCTGGTGGTCGGCCCGGACGGTCGGCAGGTGGAGGGCTTCCAGGTGCACCTGGGCGGTGGGCTGGGCATGGCCCAGGGACAGACGGCCGGGTTCGGGCGCAAGCTGCGCGGCCTGAAGACCACCGCGGAGGAGCTTCCGGAGTACGTGGAACGGCTGGCCCGTCGTTACCTGGCCGGCCGGAGCGAGGGCGAGACGTTCGCCAACTGGGTGATCAGAGTCGACGAGGAGGACCTGCGGTGAGCAGCGAGAACCGAGCGGCACCCCTGTACTGCCCGTACTGCGGCGAGGAGGACCTGCGGCCGCACGAGGCGGGGCACGGCGCGTGGGAGTGCCACGCCTGCACCCGCGTGTTCTCGGTGAAGTTCACCGGCCTGCTCTCGCGGGCGGTGACCCGATGAGTCTCGTCTCTGCCGCGAGTCTGCGCCTGGTCGGGCCGGGTGGCCCGACGCCGACCGATCCGGCCCGACGCGACCCGGACGAGCTGCGGGCCCTGGCCGAGCAGGCCGCCCGGGACCTGGAGGGCGCACCGGCCCTGGAGATCGCCCGCTGGGCGGCGCAGACCTTCGGCGACCGGTTCTGCGTCACCAGCTCGATGGCCGACGCCGTGCTGGCCCACCTGGTGTCCCGGGTGGCACCGGGCGTGGACGTGGTGTTCCTCGACACCGGCCTGCACTTCCCCGAGACGCTGCGGGTGCGCGACGAGGTGGCCCGGACGCTCCCGGTGAACGTGCGGTCGATCCGGCCGCGGCTCACCGTCGGCCAGCAGGACGGCCAGTACGGCCCCCGGCTGTTCAACAAGTCGCCGGACGACTGCTGCCAGCTGCGCAAGGTGGAGCCGCTGGAGCGGGCGCTGACCGGGTACGACGCCTGGGCTGCGGGCCTGCGCCGGGACGAGTCACCGACCCGGGCCAACACGCCCGTGGTGACCTTCGACGCGCGGCGCGGCAGGGTCAAAGTCAACCCGATCGCGGCATGGTCGCAGCGGGATGTGGACGCCTACATCGCCCGCTTCAACGTGCCGGTCAACGAACTGTTCAAGCAGGGTTACGGGTCGATCGGCTGCTGGCCGTGCACCCGCCGTACGAAGGCCGGCGAGGACGCGCGGGCCGGCCGGTGGGCCATGTTCGAGAAGACCGAGTGCGGCCTGCACGTCTGACCTCACCGGCGACGACCCCGACCGGCCCCGGTGCGGCCGGCGGGGCCGACCCGGTGGTGCTGGTCGCACACGGCAGCCGCGATCCGCGAGCCACCCAGGCGGCCGCAGACCTGGGATCTCTCGAACCC
>NZ_JBSFBM010000218.1:0-11782 GCF_053592955.1 Micromonospora sp. NPDC002411
GTTCTGCTGGCCGGCAGGCGTGGTGTCGTGGCGCCGGGCGCGCCCGCGTGCGCCGGCGCGCGGTCGGTGCGGGGGTGAGCGGGATGAACCTGGACCTGGACGCGATCGCCAACCGACTGGAGCCACGGTTCGGCCGGGCCGCGCACCGCTGGGTGGGCACGCTGCGCCAGCGGCTCGACGACCTCGTCGAGCAGTGGGAGTTAACTCTCGGTGACCCGCTCAAGTCCGGCAACTCCTCGGTGGTGTTCCGGTGCGTGGGCCCGCTCGGCGACGCGGTGCTCAAGCTGTCCCCGGACAGCTACGCCGTGCGGGAGGAGGTGGACATGCTGCGCCAGTTCGCCTCCAGCGGGCGGGTGCCGGCGGTGCGGGAGTCGGCCAAGGGCGCCGTCCTGCTCGAAGCGATCCACCCCGGCACCCTCGTGGAGAAGATGCCGCAGCCGCCCTCACCGCCGGAGTACGCCGCCTTCCTCACCGATCTGCACGGCGCGGGCGACCCGGCTGCCGCCCCCCGTCAACTGGCGGACTGGATCGACGTGCTGTTCAACTCCGCGACGCGCCGGGGCGCCGACCTGAGCGGGTCCAAGCGGCTGCGCGACGACCTGTTCGCGGTGCCCACCGACACCGTGCTGCTGCACGGGGACCTGCACCTCGGCAACGTGCTCAGCGGCGGAGGCAGGGGCCTGGTGGCGATCGACCCGATGGCGTGCGCCGGTGACCCCTGCTTCGACGCCGTGGACTACGTGCTGGAGGGTCTGGACCGCGCGGAGATGGTGCGCCGCCGCGACGAGCTGGCGAGCGCCGCCGGCATCGACGTGGGCCGACTCGACGCCTGGTGCCGGGTGACGGCCCCGATCGGCGCCACGTACGTCAGCAATCCCGTGCACTCCGCCGAGCTGGCGGCCTTCGGGCGCGGCGAGTACTGACCGGCCGACCACCGCCCCGGTCCGACGGCAACCCGCGTCGGGCCGGGGCCGCGCCATGCCCGGGGACCCGCGTCGACGTGTCGCCGACGCGACCGGGAGCTTTTCCTGGTGGGGCAGGAGAACGTGCTCTGCCGCGCGGGACGTGCCGGGCCGCACGATCGGTGCATGGTTCGTACCGGTCGTGCTTCCTTCGCCCAGGAACGCCTCTACTTCCTCGATCAGCTCCAGCCCGGAAACCCGGCGTACGTGGTGGCCTTCGCGGTGCACCTGCGCGGTGCGCTGCGACCCGAGGCGCTCCGCACGGCCCTGACCCGGGTGGTCGCCCGGCACGACGCGCTGCGCACCACGTTCGCGGTGGTCGACGGTGTCCTCACCCAGCGGGTGTCGTCGACGCCCGGTGTGGACGTCGACATCAGCGCCGACGGGTGGGTCGATCGCGCCACCCAGGAGGCCCACCTGCGGACGCTCGTTGCCGAGCAGGCCCGGCAGCCCTTCGACCTCGCCGACGGGCCGGTGGTACGGGCCTTCCTGCGCTCCTGGGGCCCGGACGAGCACGGCCTCGCGGTGCTCGTGCACCACATCGCCTGCGACGGGTGGTCGGTGGGCCTGCTCCTGCGCGACCTGGCCGCCGAGTACAACGCCACCGTCGACGGGGCCGTGGCCGCCTACGACGAGCCGGCCGAGTCCTACCTGGCGTACGCCGAGCGGCAGCACGAGACGTGGCGGCGGGACAGCTCGGGCCTCGACTTCTGGCGTGCGGCGCTGGTCGACGTGCCACAACTGGCGCTGCCCACCGACTTCCCCCGCCCGAGCGTGCTCGGCACCACCGGCGCGGTGCTGCGCCGCCCGGTCGAGCCGGACCTGGTGCGGCGGCTGGGGGAGTGGGGGCGGGCGCGGGGCGCGACGTTGTTCGCGGTGACGCTCGCCGCGTATGCCTCGGTGCTGTCCCGGTACGCGCGCCAGGACGAGGTGGTGGTCGGCGTTCCGGTGGCGAACCGGATGGACGACGCCGAGGAGCGCCTGGTCGGCTGCCTGGTCAACACGCTGCCGATCCGGCTCGACGTGTCCGGCCGGCCGAGCTTCACCGAGCTGGTGGACCGGGCACGACGGACCAGCATGGCGGCCTTCGCCAACCAGGACGTGCCGTTCGAGCAGATCGTGCGGGCCACAGTGGGGGAGCGGCAGCTCAGCCACGCGCCACTGTTCCAGACCTCGCTGACGGTGCAGAACTTCCCGTTCGCGTTCCCCGAGTTCGCCGGGGTACGGCTGACCGAGGTCGACGTCGAGATCGACGTCACCAAGTTCGACCTGGGCCTGACCCTCGACGTCTCCACCGACGTGCCGTTCCTGCGCGCCGAGTACAGCACCGAGCTGTTCACGGCGGAGACCGTCGGCACACTGCTCGCGCACTACCTGACGTTCCTGCGGTCGATCGTCGACGAGGAGCAGCGGGAGCCGTCCATGGTGGACGAAGCCGAGCGGGCGCAGCTCACCGAGGGGGTGAACCCGCCGCTCGCGTCGGAGCCGGTCACGCACCCGTCGGTGCTGCGTCGCTTCGCCGACCACGTCGCGGCGACCCCGGACGCGGTGGCCGTACGCCACCGGGACGTCGAGATCACCTACGCCGAGCTGGACCGGTGGGCCGGGCGGATCGCGGCGGGCCTCGCCGACCGCGGTGTCCGCCCCGGCGTCCGGGTGGGGCTGCTGCTCGGCCGTTCACCGGCGGTCGTCGCGGCGATCCTGGGCGTGTGGAAGCTCGGCGGCGTCTACGTGCCGCTGGACCCGGACTACCCGCGCCAGCGCCTCGAACTGATCGCCGCGAACGCCGGGATGGCGGTGCTCGTGGTGGACCCGGAGACCGCCGAGGCGGCCGCGGCGCTCACCCGCGACAGCGGGACCCCCCTGGCCGACGCGCACACCCTCGACGGAATCTCCGTGCTCGAGGAAACCGTCCCCGGGCCGGGCGACCCGGCGTACGTCATCTACACCTCCGGCTCGACCGGCGTACCCAAGGGGGTCCTGGTCGGGCACGGGGGCCTGGACGCCCTGAACAGCCCGACCCCGGCGGGCCTGGACGTCACGGCCGCCGACGTGTGGCTGGCGGCCAGCTCGTTCTCGTTCGACGCGTCGGTGTGGGAGATGTGGGGCGCGCTGACCACCGGCGCCCGGCTGGTCATCGCCGACCGGGTCGACCTGGTGGACCGGGAACGGCTGGCCCGGCTGGTGCGTCGCGAGGCCGTCACAGTGCTGTTCCAGACCCCGGGCGCGCTCTACCGGTTGCTGCCGCCGTACCTGCGGGCGCTCGACCCCGACGAGACCTCCCGCATCCGCTACGTCGTCCTCGGCGGCGAGGCGCTGAGCTGGTCGCGGCTGGCGTCGCTGATCGCGGACGCGCCGGGTCTGCAAACGGTGTTCGTCAACATGTACGGCATCACCGAGGGCACCATCCACGTCACGATCTTCCAGGCGTCGGCCGCCGACGTGCCCCGGGTCCCCGAGGGTGCCATCGGCGTGCCGTTGCCGTCGGCGCGCTGCTACGTCCTCGACGAGGACCTGCGGCCGACCGGCCTCAACGTGCCCGGCGAGCTGTACTGCGGCGGCGCGCTCGTGGCGCACGGCTACCTGGACAACCCGGAGCTGACCGAGGAGCGGTTCCCGCCCGACCCGTACGGCGGCGGGGTCATGTACCGCACCGGCGACGTGGTGAAGTGGGGTCTCGACGGGAGCATGGTGTACCTCGGCCGCAACGACACGCAGGTGCAGTTGCGCGGCTACCGCGTCGAGCTGGCCGAGGTGGAGGGCGCCCTGCTCACCCACCCCGCGGTGCGGTCGTGCGCCGTGGCAGCCGAGGACGACGAACTCGTTGCGTTCGTGGTCCACGGGGTCGGCCCGGACGCCGAGCACGACCTGCGGGCGCACCTGCGCGAGACACTGCCGGCGTACATGGTGCCGTCGCGGATCCTGACCGTGGCGACCATCCCGCTCACCGCGCACGGCAAGGTGGACCTTCCCCGCCTGCTGGCCGACAGCCGTGCGGCACGGACGGCCACCGCGCCGTCGCGGCCACCGGCCGCAGTGGACGGCACCGGGTTGGAGGAACGGATCCGGGCCTGCTGGGTCGAGGTGCTCCGGCGGCCCGACGTCGGGCTGCACGACAACTTCTTCGACCTGGGCGGCCACAGTTTCGCGCTGATCGCGCTCCAGCAGCGGATGTCCGAGGAGGGTCTGGACGTCTCGGTGACCGACCTCTTCCGCTGCGGCACGATCGCCGGCTGCGCGGCGGCGCTCCAGCACACCGCGCCCGTCGTCGCGGACCCCAACGCGGCGCAGCGCCGCCAGGGCCGCGCCCTGCTGGCCGAGCGGCGGCGCAGCGTGGGAGCCGGCCGTGGCTGAGTTGGACGACAGCGCCGCGGTGGCGGTGGTCGGCATGGCCATCCGGGTCCCCGGCGCCGAACGCGACCTGGACCGGTTCTGGAGACACGTCCACGACGGCGTCGACGCCGTCAGCGTCTTCACGCCCGAGCAGCTCGTCGGTTGGGGCGTACCCAAGGATCTGGTGGAACGGCCGGGCTTCGTGCCGGCCCGCGCGGTGCTCACCGACGCGGACTGCTTCGACCACCGGCTGTTCAGCTACTCACCGTCGGACAGCGCCCTCATGGACCCCCAGCAGCGGATCCTGCTGGAGTGCGCCTGGGCGGCGCTGGAGCACGCCGGCCACCCGCCGGTCGCCGCCGACGGCAACCGGGTCGGGGTGTACGTCGGCACCGGGCTCAACGTCTACCTGCTGGACAACGTGTGGCCCAACGAGCGCGCGGTCGAGGCGGCCGGTGGCCTGGGCGTGATCATCGGTAGCGCCAAGGACTTCGCCGCCACCCGGATCGCCTACAAGCTGAACCTTCAGGGGCCGGCGCTGACAGTGCAGACCGCCTGCTCGACGTCGCTCGTCGCGGTGCACCAGGCGACGCAGGCGCTGCTCACCTACGACGCCGACGTGGCACTGGCCGGCGCGGCCACCGTCGCCCCGCCGACCCGGCGCGGACACCTGCACGAGCCCGGCGGCATCTTCTCCGCCGACGGTCGCTGCCGTGCCTTCGACGCCGCCGCCGACGGGACGGTGCCGGGCGACGGCGCGGGCGTGGTGGTGCTCAAGCGGCTCACCGACGCGCTGCGTGACGGCGACACGGTGCACGCGGTGATCCGGGGCTCCGCGGTCAACAACGACGGCGCCCGCAAGGCCGGCTTCACCGCGCCCGGCCCGACCGGTCAGGCCGCCGTCATCGCGGCGGCGTTGGAGGTGGCCGACGTCGACAGGGACACCGTGGGCCTGGTCGAGACGCACGGCACCGGCACCGCGCTCGGCGACCCGATCGAGGTGGCGGCGCTGCGGCAGGTGTTCGACTCCGCCCGGCCCGACCGGGCGCCCTGCGCGCTGGGCGCCGTCAAGTCGGTCGTCGGACACCTGGACACCGCCGCCGGGGTGATCGGCCTGATCAAGACGGTGCTGGCTCTGACACACCGGACGATCCCCCCGATCGCCCACCTCCGTACGCCCAACCCGGCGATCCGACTGGACGGCTCGGTGTTCGAGCTGCCGACGACCGCCCGACCCTGGGCGCCTGTCGATGGCGTACGCCGGGCCGGGGTGAGCGCCTTCGGCATCGGCGGCACCAACGCCCACGTGGTGCTGGAGGAGGCCCCGCCAATCCCGGCCCGACCCCGCCGGCACGTCCCGCAGCTCGTCCTGGTCTCCGCGAAGACCGCCGCGGTGGCGCAGGACAGCCTGGACCGGGTCACCGCGTTCGCGGCGGGAACCGCCCCCGGGGACCTGGCCGACCTCGCGTACACACTGCGGACCGGCCGCGCCGAGCTGCCCTGGCGGGCCGCCGTCCTGACCGGCGTGACCGACGGGGTGGCCCGGGTCCGCAAGGTCGACGCGACGGCTCGGGCGCGCGGGGTGGCGCTGCACCTCACCGGGGCCGGTGAGGTGACCGGCAACCGGCCCAACTACGACGCCGACCCGGTGTACCGGCGGACCGTCGACGAGGGCGTCGCGCTGCTGCGTGGCCACGACCTGGACGATTCGGTCCGGGAACGCGGTGACCGGCTGCTGGCCTGCGTCGGCCTGACCCGGTCGCTGCGCAGCCGGGGCGTCACCCCGCGCGCCGTGGCCGGTGACGGTGTCGGCGCGGTGGCCGCCGCCGTCGTGGCCGGGGTGATGTCGCTCGCCGACGCGCTGGCGCTGCTGCGCGACACCGACGACCCCGGGGTACGCCTGCACCCCGCCGCTCTGCCCCTGCTCATCGACGGGCGGCCCGACGACAGCGCCTTCTGGCGGGCCGCGGCCCTCCGCCCCCCGACGTCGACGCCGCCCCCCGACGTGCCCGACCCGGTGCTCTGGATCGAGGTCGGCACCAGCGTCACCCCGCACCTGGACGCCGATCAGCCAGCACTTCCCGCCAACCGGCATGCCCGCCTGCTGGCGACCGTCGGCGCGCTGTGGCAGCTGGGTCTCACCGACGCCTGGGACCCCGTGCACGACACCGGCCGCCACCGGCTGCCCGCCCCCACCTACCCCTTCGCGGCCACCCGGCACTACCTGGACGCACCCGGAGCCGACCCGACCACAGAGAGGCGACACTGATGCGCGACACACAAGACCGGACCTGGGTGGCCGAGTTCGAAGAGCTGTGGATGGAGGTCCTCGGCGTCGACACCGTCGACGACGACGACGACTTCTTCGACCTCGGCGGCCACTCGCTCAGCGCGCTGCGCCTGAGCACCCTGATCCGCCAGGAACTCAACCTCGCGGTCATGTTCGGCCACGTGCTGGAAAACCCCCGCCTCGCCGACCTGCGCAAGGTCGCGAGCGAGGTGCCGCTGGAGCGTCCGGCGGCGGAGACCGCCTGATGGTCGCCCCCGACCTCGCCACCTGGGCGCCGCTCGCCGCACGGGTGCTCGGCGCCAGCCCCGAGCAGGTCCGCGCGGTGGCCGCCACCGAGTCGTTCGTCGCCCTGGGCGGCACCTCGCTCCAGGCCATCGCCCTCGTCGCGCTGGGCCAACGCGAGCTGCGGGCGGACGTGGACAGCGCCCGCCTGCTGTCGGCGCTGCCGCTGGCCCAGGCCCTCGCCGGCGCCGTGGACTTCGTCGACACCGCGCCACCCGTCGTCGCGCGGCGGCCGGCAGAGCGGGAGCTGCTGCCGGGTCAGCGGTCCATGCTGGCCGCGCACCTGCTGGACCAGGACGCGCCGTACCACCTGATGTTCACGGTGGAGGCGGACGGGCCCCTCGACCCGGCCCGGGTCCGGTGGGCGCTGCGCGAGCTGACCACCCGACACGAGGCGCTGCGGACACGCTTCGTGCGCGACCCCCGCCAGGCCCGGATCGTGCTGCCCGCGCCCTACGAGCCGCGCCTACTGCACCAGACGCTGCCCGACGACGACGCGGTGCGCGCCGTGCACGACCTGTACGGCCCGGCCGCCGCGCGACTGCTGCGCCCCTTCGCGCAGCCACCCGTGGTGTTCGTCCTGACCCGAACCGGCCGGCGCGACCTGCTCACCATGCTGGTGCACCACACGGTCAGCGACGGCTGGAGCGTCGGACTGTTCGCACGGGAGTTCGCCGAGTTCTACACCGGGGACGGCCCGGCCGAGGCAGCCCCGTCGCCGGACTGGGTCGGCACCCGGCTCGCCGCGCAGGAGTCGTCCGGAGCGCTGGAGGCCGCCCTGACCCGGGTCACCGCGCGGCTGGACGGGGCACCGTGGACGGTGACGCTCCCCACCGACCTGCCGCCGGTCGCCGAGGCCGACGGGCGGGGCGCCCGGCTGCGCTTCCACCTGGACGAGACGGCGGCGGAGGCGACGACCGGGTTGGCCCGAGAGTGCGGGGTGACCGTCACGTCGGTGGCCCTGGCAGCCTGGGCGTTGACAGTGTCCCGCCGCGCCGGTCTGGACGACCTGGTGCTCGGGGTGCCGGCGGCGGGCCGGTTCGAGGCAGGCATGGACCGCCTGGTGGGCCTCTGCACCCGGGTCGTCCCGGTCCGCTGCGCGGCGACCGACGACAGCACCGTCCGGGAGTTCGTCCGCGGGATCGCCGACGCCCTGGCCGCTGAGGTCGCCGACGCCGACGTGCCGTTCGAGACTGTCGTCTCCGCGCTGGGCGCCGGCACCGACCCGGGCCGCAACCCGCTGGCCCAGCTCGGCTTCGCCGCCCACCACGAGCTGGTGCCCGACGAGCTGGTGGCGGGCGACCGTACCTGGCGGGTGCACGAGGGCCACTGCGCCGGCTCGGTGTTCGACGCCCTGCTCTACCTCCAGTCGTGGTCGGATCGTCCCCGGTTCGCGCTGGAGTACGCGACAGCCCTGCTGACCGCCGCCGACGCGGGGGAACTGGTCGAGTCGTTCCAGGCGGCGGTGCGGGAACTGGCCGCCGACCCGGACGCGACGGTGCGGGACGTCACCACGCTCTCGGCGGGTCAGCGCGCCCGGTTACGCGAGCTGGGCACGGGCGGGACGTACGACACCGCCGACGACGTGTGGCACCGGTTCGCGGCGTACGCGGAGTCCGCGGGCGAGCGGACCGCGCTCGTCGACGCGCACACCGGGCTGACGCTCACCTACCGGGACCTGCACGACGCCGCGGTCGAGCAGTCCCGCCTGCTGCACGGCCACGGGGTGCGTGCCGGCGACGCGGTTCTCCTGGAGGTGCCCCGCTCGGCCGCCGAGGCGGTAGCGGTGCTGGGCGTGCTGCGACTCGGCGCGCACTACGTGGCCGTGGACCAGCACGCCACCGCCGAGTGGCGTACCCATCTGGCGGCGACCGTCGCGGCGCGGGCCCGCCTCGGTGTGGGCGAGCCCTGGCCGGGAGTCGTCGACTGCCCGCTCGTCGATCCGCGGACGCCCGTCGGGGCAGACCCGGTCGAGGCGGTGCCGAGCGACCCGGCGCGCACCGCGTACGTCTCCTTCACGTCCGGTTCGACGGGCGTGCCCAAGGGCGTCGTCGTGCCGCACCGGGCGGTGCTGCGACTGGCCGACGACCCGGGGATGTTCGCCGAGCGGCCGGGTATGCGGATGCTGCGGCTGTCCCCGCTGGCGTTCGACGCGTCCACCCTGGAGCTGCTGGTGCCCCTGGCCACCGGCGACACGGTGGTGGTCTTCCCGCCGGAGGACCCGACGCCACGCGGGCTGGCCGACGTGCTGAGCGCCGCCGGGGTCACCCACGCCTGGCTCACCTCGGGCGTTTTCCACCTGGTCGCCGACCACCGTCCGGACGCGTTCGCCGGGCTGCGGCAGCTGTTCACCGGCGGGGGAGTGGTGTCACCGCCGCACGTGCGCCAGGTGTTGCGGGCCTGCCGGGGCCTGCGCCTGACCAACGGGTACGGCCCCACCGAGAACACCACCTTCACCACCACGTACTCCGTCGAGCATGCCGACGCGACCCCCGACCCGCTGCCGATCGGTGCTCCGGTACACGGCACCGACCTGTCCGTCGTCGACGCGTCGGGTCGCCTCGTCCCACCGGGCGCCGTCGGCGAACTGCTGGCCGGCGGCACCGGTCTGGCCGACGGGTACCTGGGCGACCCGACGAGGACGGACGCCTCCTTCGTGCGCCACGACGGGGAACGCCGTTACCGCACCGGGGACCTGGTGCGCTGGGGCACCGACGGCCAACTGCGCTTCCTTGGCCGCAACGACCGCCAGGTGAAGATCGCCGGGCACCGGGTGGAGCCGGTCGACGTCGAGCGCCGGTTGCGGGCGCAGCCGGGCGTCCGCGACGCCGTGGTCTTCCCCACCGGTGACCCGGGGAGCGGGGTACGCCTCTGCGCGGCGCTCAAGCCCGCCCCGGACGGCGTCGACGTGGCCGCCGTGCGCCGCGCGGTGGAGCCCGACCTGGCCCCGTACGCCCGGCCACAGCAGTGGGTGACGGTGACCGAGTTCCCGCTGGACCGCAACGGCAAGGTCGACCTGCGGGCGCTGGGCGCGCTGGCCCAACCGACGGTGCCGCCGGAGACCTCGGCCGCGCCGCCGGAGACCTCGGCCGGGTTGGCCCGGGTTCCCGCCCAGCGCTCGGCGTCGCTGGCCGAGTTCGAGGAGCTGGTGACGGGCGCCTGGGTGGAGGCGCTGGGCACCGACGACTTCGACGTCGACGAGGCGTTCTTCGACGTCGGCGGTGAGTCGCTGCGCCTGGCGATCGTGCGCCGGCTGCTCCAGGAGCGACTGGCCGGCCGGACCATCCCGCTCACCGACCTCTACCGCTTCCCGACCGTCCAGACGCTGGCCCAGCATCTGCACGCGCAGACCGAGAGAGCAGGCGCACCCTCATGAACGACGACATCGCGATCGTTGGCCTGGCCGGTCGGTTCCCCGGCGCCGCCGACGTCTGGGAGTACTGGTCGAACCTGGTCGCCGGGAAGACCACTGTCAGTGCGCTGACCCGGGGCGAGCTGCTGGCCGCCGGGGTGCCCGCCGACCGGCTCGACGACCCGGCGTACGTGCCGGCGCGCGGCGTCCTGGCCGACCCGGACCTGTTCGACGCGGCCTTCTTCGGCATCACTCCGAGGGAGGCGGAGACGATGGACCCGCAGCACCGGCTGCTGATGCAGACGGCGTGGGCCGCGCTGGAGTCGGCGGGGCTCGCCACCGAGCGGCCGTTCGGTCGGGTCGGCGTCTTCGCCGGGGCCGGGTTCAACTACTACGCGCTGCACCACGTATTCGCCCAGCCCGACGTCGTCGAGTCGCAGGGGCTGCTGTCGGTCGTGCTGGGCAACGAGAAGGACCACCTGGCCGCGAAGATCGCGTACCGGCTGGACCTGGGCGGGCCCGCCATCACCGTGCAGACCGCCTGCTCGACGTCGCTGGTGGCGGTGCACCTGGCCTGCCAGAGTCTGCGCGGCGGCGACTCGGACGTGGCGCTCGCCGGTGGCGCCTGCGTGGCAGTGCCGCAGCAGGCCGGGTACCTCTACGAGACGAAGGGCATCATGTCGCCGGACGGCACGTGCCGGCCCTTCGACGCCGCAGCCGACGGCACCGTGCCCGGCAACGGGGTCGCCCTGGTGGTGCTCAAACGCGTCGCGGACGCCCGCCGGGACGGGGACACCGTGTACGCGGTGATCAAGGGGTCGGCGGTGAACAACGACGGTGGGATGAAGGTCGGCTACACCGCGCCGGGCATCGCCGGGCAGGTCGACGTGCTGACCCGCGCGTACGCCTCCGCCGCCGTCGACCCGGCGACAGTGGGCTACCTCGAGGCGCACGGCACGGCGACCGAGGTCGGCGACGCCATCGAGCTGGCCGCGCTGACCGAGGTGTTCCGTCGCGGCGAGCGACAGTGCTCGATCGGCTCGGTCAAGGCCAACGTCGGGCACCTCGACGCCGCCGCCGGTGTCGCCGGTCTCATCAAGGCAGCGCTGGCCCTGCACTTCCGGCAGATCCCGCCGCTCGCCGGCCTGAAGCAGGCCCGGCCCGAGCTGCTGGACGGGTCGACACCGTTCACAGTGGACGCCGTCGCCCGTCGGTGGGAGGCCGCCGGTGGTCCGCGCCGCGCTGCGGTCAGCGCCTTCGGTCTGGGTGGCACCAACGCGCACGTGGTGCTGGAGGAGGCCGACGGCCCGATCCCGCCGGAGCCATCGGCCGCCGACGGCCCTGCCGAGCTGATCGTGCTGTCCGGGCGG
The DNA here is from genome assembly GCF_053592955.1 of Micromonospora sp. NPDC002411. Classification (NCBI taxonomy): domain Bacteria; kingdom Bacillati; phylum Actinomycetota; class Actinomycetes; order Micromonosporales; family Micromonosporaceae; genus Micromonospora; species Micromonospora sp. NPDC002411. Next base: position 11,590 of record NZ_JBSFBM010000218.1, read on the forward strand.
ACCCCGGAGGCGGTCCGCGAGGCCGCCGAGCAGGTGCACGAGTACGTGCGGCAGCGCCCCGACCTGTCCGTGCGGGACGTCGCGGTGACGGCGCAGACGTACCGCCGGCACTTCCCGCACCGGTTCCCCCGAGGTCGCCGCCATCGCCGCCGAGGTCACCGAGCGGCTCCGTACGGAGGTGGGCCGCCATGGC
>NZ_JBSFBM010000219.1:0-11774 GCF_053592955.1 Micromonospora sp. NPDC002411
GGCGAGTTGAACCAGCGCCTCGGTGGTCAACCTGGTCCTCGTCCGCCTCGGCTACCCGCCCGTGATCATCTTCAAGCGCCAGCGTGACGCCTACCTTGCCGCGCTGCAGAAGGCGGACGCCGGAGATTACGGTGCGCTGGGAGAGTTGGTTGCTCGTGTGATGTACGACAACCTGAACCGCTTCATCGTGCCGAACGTCGCCGGTCCAGCGCGCCTCGTGCCGCTCGCGGCCTTGGTGACAGCGGAGTTCAGCCTTGCCGCGCTCCGACAAGCTTCGCAGCGCGGGCGTCTCGACGCGGTGCAGGGATCGGACGGCATTTGGCGAAGTTCCCGCAAGGCGGTCGAGGCGTACCGGGCGACGAGGAACCAGAGGCGGTACCGCGCTGAAGGAAGCTGATCCGTTTGTGGCGCTCCCGTGCTCGGTGACGTGCACGCCGGATGGGCGTTTCGAACGGATCGTCGCGCAGGAGGCGGTACCGCCTTCAGGGCGCAGCTCGACGCCGGAGAGGATGTGGTCATGAGCAACTCCGCACTGCCCAGGCGTGTCGTCGTCACCGGCGCCACCGGCAAGCTCGGCCGCGCCGTCGTCACCCACCTACGCGCGGTCGGCGTCGACGTGCTGGCCGTGGACCGCGCCGGTGGCCGCGACCCCCGCGACGTGGACGGCGAGTTCCTGCTCGTCGACCTGACCGACTACGGGCAGGTGGTGGAGGCGTTCACCGGGGGCGCCGACGAACACGCGGGTGGCGTCGACGCGGTCGTGCACCTGGCGGCGGTCCCGGCCCCCGGGCTGATGTCGAACGCAACCACGTTCGCCAACAACTCGGCCGCCACGTACAACGTGTTCGCCGCCGCCCGGGCGGCCGGGATCAAGCGGGTCGTCTGGGCGTCCAGCGAGACGGTGCTCGGGCTGCCGTTCGACACCCCGCCGCCGTACGCGCCTGTCGACGAGGAGTACGCGCCGCGCCCCGAGTCGACGTACTCCCTGAACAAGGCACTTGAGGAGGAGATGGCCCGGCACTTCTGCCGCTGGGACCCGGAGCTGGTCATGGTGGGCCTGCGCTTCTCCAACGTGATGGACGTCGAGGACTACGCCCCGTTCCCCTCGTTCGACGCCGACCCTCAGCTGCGCCGGTGGAACCTGTGGGGCTACATCGACGCCCGCGACGGCGCGCAGGCGGTCGAGCGGGCACTCGCCCACGACCAGCCCGGCGCCGACGTGTTCGTCATCGCCAACGCCGACACCGTGATGAGCAGGTCCAGCGCAAGCCTGATGGCCGAGGTCTACCCGGGTGTCGAGATCCGGAAGGACCTCGGCGAGCACGAGACCCTGCTCAGCATCGACAAGGCGCGACGGGTGCTCGGTTACGAGCCGCGGCACTCCTGGCGAGACCACGTGTAGGTCGGGGTCAGCGAGCCGCCTGGTAGGCGCGACCGACGGCGGTCGCCTCGCTGCCGGTGCGGAACAGCCCGGTCTGGTCCTTGTCCGTCGCGGGCAGGCCGAACCACGCGTACCGCTGTAGCCAGGACAGCCCACCGAGCATCTTCGTCGCCGCAGTGAGGAACGCGGCCTGCTGCGCCTGGGTCGGGAAGCGGACGCCGTTGGAGAAGTCGATCAGGGCGAACTCGGTGAGCCAGATCGGCAGCTGGTAACGGTCGTGCACGGCCTGGAGGTACGACTTGAGCTGGTTGACCGCGTTGGCGGTGGTGAAGTCGCCGCCGTACCAGTGCAGGGCGATGAAGTCGACGCGGTAGCCGCGCTGCTTCGCGCCCGCCATGAAACGGTCGAGCCACTCGCCGGGCCGGTCACCACCCCAGGCCACCGCCGGGCTGCCCAGCGGAAGACCGGTGGCCTGCAACTGCGGCCACAGGTCCAGCGCCTGCTCCACGGTCATCTCGGCCTGCCCCTTCAGGTCCGGCTCGTTGAACCCGAGCAGGTACTTGCCGTTCTTCTTGGCCTGCTGAAGGTTGGTGGCGGTGACGCTCTTCGCCCCCCAGATCATCGGGACGAACTCGGCGCCCTTCGGGCTGGTGACGCCCTGGTGCGCCACGTCCCAGGTGTAGTACCAACTCGCGCCGGAGTTCGCCAGCGCCTGGTTGACCCCGTCGAAGGTCCACACCCCGACGCCCTTGCGCTTCGAGGTCACCGTCGGCGCCGCCGGGGCGACCGGACGCCCGGTCGTCGGCTTCGCCGACGGCGTCGCCGAAGGGGTCGCCGTCGTCGGGCTCGCCGTGGGGGCGGGTGTGGTCGCGCTGGGAGTGCCGAGCTCCGGGTCGGTGGGCGGCGGCGCGTCGACCGCCTGCGTCGCGGCCGGGGCGGGCGTCGGCCCGGTCGGTTGCAGCACGACGATCACACCACAGACCAGTACGGCGACGACGGCTGCCACGACGAGCGGCCACAGCAGACGTCGCGCACCTGTGGGGAGGCGGCCGAGTAACCCGCGTCGGGGGTCCGCGTGGACACCTCGACCGCCCCTCGCGGCGTCCGCTTCACCCTGGCCGGTTGCGCGCATCGATTCCACTCCTTCACGTGGTCGCACTGCTGACAAGCGAGGAGGTGGTGGTTGATCGCCACCAACTCCTCCCCTCAGGAGACTTGCCGACCGAACGGGGATAACGGTTTCGTCGGCGCGAGCACCGAGCGGATGGTCCGCTTGGTGCTTCGATCGCCTCCCGGTCACCGTCAGTGATAGACCGCATCCACTATGCTCGACGCTGCTCGGATCGATGATCGCCGGGGTCGGGGAGGATCTCATGAGCGCTGACCCGGATGAGGCCCTACTACGTGATCTCGCGTGGCCGTTGGTGCGGGAGTTCTCACCAGCCGAGCGAGACGAGCTCTTCCCGTTGCTCAGCGCGGCCTACTTCGCCGATCCGAAAGCCTTCGCCCGTAACGGCACCGTCGGCGGACCGCTCGCGTTCGGGCTGCCCGAGCTCGCGGTGATCGTGACGCCAGCTCTCCTCGCCGCGATGAGCGAGGTGGTCCGCTACGTGGTCACCGAAGCGGCGCTGAAGGGCGTGAAGGCGACGGCCGACGGCATCCGACGCCTGTTCGGAATCTCTCGTCGCCCGGATTCCGCCCCCGACGAGGATGAGCCGCTGACGCTGACCGCCGAGCAGTGGAACCAGATCCGTCGGATCGTCGAGCGCGTGGCGCGTCAGGGTGGCGTCCCCGCCGATCAGGCCGAGCTGATCGCTGATGCCGTGGTGGGACAGGGGCACCGTGGCAGTGGGCCGGCGTGACCGGGTCTGCTGCCCCGGTACGCGACGAACCTCACTCGGCACCGCCACAACCGGCCCCTCCGGTTCTCGCACCGGCGGCGTCCACGCTGCGACTCGCGCTTCTGGTCGCCGTCGTCCTGGCCACCAGCGGGTTCGTCTTCCTCACCCTCTACACGTTCGTTCCCGACCGGCTCGATCGTCTGACGACGGCCATCAGCGCCTGCGAAGCGGAACGATCCGCAGCCCCGGGCTGGTCCGACGTCCCGGTGGTCACCGAGGAGGACCTCCGGAGAACGGACGCGGCCGACCGCCGGATGAGCGACTGCTTCGCCCCCGTGCTCCTCGACCAGTTGGCCTTCATCGCCGGCGGCGTCGCCCTGCTGATCGGCCTGGCGCTCACGTCGTATCTGTCGCATCCCTGGTGGATCGTGCGCCAGCGCAGGTTGAAGCGGTTGTCGGAGGCGACCGCACCGGAGCTGTGGGGTCACCTGGAACAGCTTAGCCGCGAGATGGGCCTCGGTAGGTCACCGGACTGGCGCATCGCACCGTTCACGCGGACAACCGGCGGCCAGGCGTTCGGTCTGCCCTGGCACCGATACGTGCAGCTCGATGCCGGTCTGCTGGTCCTGCACGCCACCAACCGGCCCGCCTTCCGCGCGGTGGTGCGGCACGAGCTGGCGCACCTGCGTCATGAGGACGTGGATCGGACCTATCTGGCCATCGGTATCTGGCGGGCGTTCGTCGCGGTCGCCCTCCTGCCCTACCTCGTTCTGACCCTGCACCCCGAGATGCTCCGCACACCACTCGATTGGCACTGGCGCGACGTGCAGCTCGTGGCGTATCCGGGCCAGACCACATATCGCCTCGTCTCGCTGTTGGTGCTGACCGCAGTGGTGTACCTGACGCGCAACGCGATCCTGCGTGAGCGGGAGACGTACGCCGACGTCCTCGCCGCGGGCCGCGGCGACGGCGACGCACTGCGAGCCGTCCTGGGGCGTCTGCCACCGCTGAAACACCGATGGAGCAGGTGGGGCACCCACCCGGATCCGCGCCGGCGGCTCGCCACGGTGGTGGATCATCGACTGCTGTCCACCACCAGTCTGTGGGAGCTGGCAGGCGTTGGTATCGCGGCCGGTCTGGTCTGCTCGAACGCCGGCTTCCTGGTGGGCATCAACCTGCTGGCCAATCCTCGGCTGGCGTACGCGGCGGTCGGTGTCCTCGTCGGCGCGGTCGCCGTCGCACTGCTCGCGGTGGCGATCTGGCGGGCCGTCGCGATCGAGCCCGTCCGGGCGCCGTCGGCCCTGAGCTGGGTGGTTGGTCCGGCCGCGCTCGTCGCCGGTTTCGCGGGCGGCTCGCACCTGTCTCTTCAGGTGGCCGCCATCGCGGGGGCCTCGGGCATCGCGGACAGCCCGTCGGCCTGGGTCGTCTCGATCCTGCTGTTGATGGCGGGTGGTGTAGCGGTCGCCGCCTGGATCACGTCGACGGCCCGAGGCGTACTCACCGCGCCGGCGCCCGCGTCGTGGGCCATGCCCGCCGTGGTGGTGGTTGCCGCTCTCGTCGGCGCCCTCCTCTTCGCCGTCTGGCTGCCTACCAGCAAACTCGAGACCGGCTTCGCCATCCGCTGGGGTGGACTGCCGGCGGCTGGCGCGGACATCGGTTGGTACGGCGGCATCGCGAGGTGGGCGGAGGTGCGGTTCGACGCCGCGTACCGGTTGGTGTTCAACCCGTTCACGCTGCCCTTCCTGACGTTGCTCTGGCTGACTCCGGTGATCATCCGCCGTTGCCGGATCCGTGGTACGGCGGATGATCAGCCGCTCAGGGTGGGGTACGCGCTCGCCGTCGGCGCGATCGGTGCGGCATGCGTGACGGTGCTCGGAGCCGTGATGCCGTTCGCGGCCAGGGCCGCACTACCAAGCTGGGTTCGGCAGCAGCAGGAGGTGGTGGATGGTGTTCCCTTCTTCGAGATCTACGCCGCCGCCGGCGTCACCGTCGCCGAGGTCGTCGTCGCGGTCGTGATGGGGGTGATCGTGGCCCGGCCCGGCCCGTACCGGCCGGCCCTGGCCGTTCTCGCCGGCTCGACGGCGGCGGCGCTGTCCACTCTGGTGATCTTCTTCGTGACCGACCCGATCGCCTGCCACGTCAACGTCTGGGACTTCTCGCCCGAGCCGGCCCGCTGTTTCGGCCTGTTGTACGCCCAGTCCTTCTCCCGGGTCGGTCTCGAGATCACCGTCAACGGCGTCGTTCTGGCTGGTCCGGTCATGGTCCTGGCCGGGGCGCTGGGCGCCGCCTATCGGCGCCGAGTGCCGCGGATTGTCCCGACCACCCGGCCGGCCGGGCGGCTCGGCAGGGCCGTCACCACCGTGCTGCTGATCCTGCTCGTGGTGTTCGCCGTCTACGTGAGTGTGCTCATCCTGCCTCTCGCCTACGAGGACTGGCTCCGGCGCACCTTCGGCTAACGCCACGAGATTCGAGGGGGCAGGTGGACACACCCGGGCGCGTCAGCCCTTCAGGCCGGTGTGGGCGAGGCCCTCGATGAACTGCCGCTGCGCGATGACGAACACGACCAGGACGGGGAGCGCTGTCATCGAGGCAGCCGAGAGCTGCACGTCCCACATCGGGCCGCCGTACGCGTCGACGAACTGGGTCAGCGCCTGCGGCAGTGTGAACTTCTCCGGGGTGGACAGGAAGACGATCGGTTCCAGGTAGAGGTTCCAACTGTGCAGGAAGGTGAAGATCGCCACCGCGCCGAGCGCCGGACGGGCCAGCGGCAGCGCGATCCGCCAGAAGGTCGCCAGCCGGCCCAGGCCGTCCACCCGTGCCGCCTCCTCCAACTCGCCGGGGAGGGTGACGAAGAACTGCCGCATGATGAAGGTCGCCAGCACACTCGGCGCGCCGAGCATCGGCACCAGGATCAACGGCCAGTGGGTGTCGATCAGGCCGACCGAGTTGAACATCTGGAACAGCGGCACGATGGTCACCTCGCTGGGGATCAGCAGGCCCACCAGCACCACCAGGAAGAGCGCGTGCTGCCCCCGGAACCGGATCCGCGCGAACGCGTAGCCGGCCAGCGACGAGACGGCGAGGGTGCCGATGGTGACCACCACCGCGATGTACGCGCTGTTGGCGTACTGCTGGGCGAACGGTTGTAGTTCGAACACCCGCCGGTACGCCGAGAAGCTCAGGTCGGTGGGGATCAGCGACGGGGGGAACGCGAAGATGTCACCGACCGGCTTGAACGACGAGGTGACCATCCACCAGGTCGGGAAGACGAACGGAACGGCCAGCAGGCAGATCAGCCCGTAGATCGCCACCCGCGCCCGCAACGGCAGCCTATTGCTCATGGAAGACCCACTTCCTGCGCATCCGCCACTGCACGACGGTCAGCGTCAGCACGATCAGAAACAGCAGCACCGACAGCGTCGAGCCGTAGCCGAACTGGTGGAACTGGAAGGCCTGTTGGTAGAGGTAGTAGACGAGCACTGTGGTCGAGGTGCCCGGTCCGCCCTGGGTGAGCACGGCGATCTGGGCGAAGACCTGCAACGCGCCGACCACTGTGATGATCGACGTCAGCAGGATGGTCGGGCTGATCAGCGGCACGGTGATCCGACGGAACTGGGTCCAGCGGCTCGCTCCCTCGACCCGGGCCGCCTCATAGAGCTCAGCCGGGACGCCCTGCAACGCGGCGAGGAACAGCACCATGTTGAGGCCGACGTTCTTGACCACCTGAACGACGATCACCGACAGCAGCGCGGTCCACTCGCCGCGCAGCCAGTTGGGGCCGTCCAGCCCGACAGTGCCGGCCACCCCGTTCACGCCGCCGTTGTCCTGGAGTAGGAAACCCCAGACGATCGTCCAGGCGACGAGTGAGACCACCACCGGGGAGAAGAACAACGTCCGGAACACCACTGTGCCGCGCAGCCGTTGGTTGAGCAACACGGCGAGCAGCAGGGCCAGGGCGAGGTTGAGGACGACCAGGCCGACGGAGAAGAACAGGGTCGTCCGGAGTACGCCCGGCAGCTTCGGGTCGTCGACCAACTCGCGGTAGTTCTCCGTGCCCACGAAGTCGAAGGTGTCCGCGAGCACGTTCCACTCGTGCAGGCTGTACCAGACCACGAGGCCGAGCGGCAGCAGCACGAAGAGGGCCGAGCCCACCAGTTGCGGTGTCACGAAGAGCAGGCCGGCCAACTGGTCACGTCGGCGACTCGTCCACCATCCGCGTCGTCGGGGGGCCGCTGCGCCGCCCGGGGCGGGCCGGGGTTCGACCCGACCCGCCACGTCGTCCACGAGGACCGGCATCGCTGATCCCCTACTTCGCCAACAGCGGGTTGATCGCCGAGCAGACACCGTCGAGGACGGCCCGCACGTCCGCGTCGGGCTTCCACATCGGGTCCAGCGCCGACCGTACGGCCTGGCTCAGCTCGGCCTGCCCGGTGTGGTTGGGCTTCACCACGCCGCCTGCGATCCCGTCGATGACCACGCTCTGCAACTGCTCCGGCTTGAGCAGGGGATTGGTCTTGGCCAGGGTCGCGGCGGTCAGCAGCGGGGTACGCGGCGGCGGGAAGAACTGCGCCAGCTTGGCGGAATTGGCAGGGTTGGTGAGGAAGGCGAGGAAGTCGGCGGCGACCTTGGCGTTCTTGCCCTTCTTCAACACGCCCATGCCACCCTGGCCGATCACCGAGTAGTCACCCTTCGGGCCGGCCGGCAACGGCACCAGGTCCCAACCGAACTTCTGCTTCTCCAGCAGCGAGGCCCGGGAGATCTGGGTGATCGTCATGCCGGCCTCGCCGGCGAAGAAATCGGCGGCGGTACCCGGGCCGGGCAGTGCCTTGGCGGTGAAGATCGCCTTGTGCAGGAAGGTCATCGCGTCGACCATCTCGCCGGCGTTGAAGCCGCAGGTCCTGCCGTCCGCGCTCCACGCCTGGGCACCCCAACCCGTCCAGATGGTGGAGAGGTTGTCCCAACCCTTGTAGTCGAAGTCGCGTACCACAAGGCCCGCCTTGCCGGTTTTCGTCGCCACCGCCGAGGCGGTGGTCACGGCGTTCTCCCAGGTCCACGAGTTGGCGGCGATCAGTTCGGCCGGGCTCTTCGCGCCGGCGGCCTTGACCAGGTCGGTGTTGACGAAGATGCCGAACGGCGAGGTGGAGAAGGGGTACCCGTAGAGCTTCCCGTCGGACTGCCACAGCTTCGTCGCGGACGGCGCCAGCTCGTCGAAGGCGTACCCGTCGGTAGCGCGCAGGGTGTCGTCCAGCGGCAGCAGCGCGCCCGAGGAGACGAAGTCGGGAGCCGCGTTCTCCAGGACCCAGGCCAGGTCCGGCGGGTTCCCGCCGGCGATCTGGGTGGTCAGGGTGGTGGTGTAGCTCTCGAACGGGATCGGGTCGAACGTGATCTCCGCGACGTTGGGGTGGCTGCTCCGGTACTCCGCGGCGATCTCGTTGAACAACTTCAGGTGTGCCTCGTTCGCCGACCAGGTGGTCATCCGCAGCGAGACCGGGCCGTCGGAGCCGGCACTGTCGCCGCCGCCGCACGCGCTCAGGCCGAGCATCGCGGCGAGCGCGACGACGGCTGTCAACCGTTTCCTCATCAGGGTTCTCCCTCAGTAGCCGGCGATGTCGGGCCAGCGCAGCTCGACGCCCTCGTCGGCGAGGCGGTTCTGGAATTCGGCCAGCAGGCCGGGGGTGTAGCGCACCGCGCGGGGGGTGACCCGCCGGGCCAGGCAGAAGTCCGCGAGCAGACCGGCGACCTCGCCGACGTTCCACTCCACGGGGTGCAGGCGGTACGAACCGTTGGTGATGTGGGTGGTGCCGATGTTCTTCCCGGCGGGCAGCAGGTTCTCCACCCGCCGGGGGATCAGGGCGCCGAGCGGGATCTCGAAGGGACACGAGGCCACGTCGACGTAGTTGTCCCCACCCGTGGACGGGTGCAGGTCGATGCGGTACATGCCGACGCCCACCGCGTCCGCGTAGCTGACCGCACCCTTGTCGCCGCGTACCGCCAGGGAGAGGTCCTGCTCGACGACCGTGTACTCGGCGCGGATACGTCGCGACTCACGGATGTAGGGGGCCTGGGCCAGACCGCTGTGGGTGACGTCGCCGCCGGTGCTGATGCCGCCGGTGCCGGTGACGTCGCCCCGCAGACGCAGCCCGGGGAAGCCGGTGCCACCGTCGGCGCGGGGCGCTTCGGTCTGCAGCCAGTAGAGCACCGACAGGGAGAGCTCGCGGGCCGCCGCGATGTGGTGGGCGGGGTCGGGCGCGTCGATCAGCGGCTGCTCGAAGTAGTCGATCATCGGCCAGTTGACCAGGCAGATGTCGCTGTCGTAGCTGCCCGGGAGGAAGTTGCGCCGAGCGGCGATCCGACGGAACGTCCACAGGTTGCCGTCGCCCGGACTCAGCCGTTGGTCGGCCATCACCAACCACGGGTCGTCGTCCGGGTTGGGGGTGAAGGTGCGCTCGGAGATCTCCAGGGTGCGCGGGTTGGGGGATCGGAAGGACAGCATCCGGTCGCCCCAGTACGGCGGCTGGTACGCCCGCCAGAAGTCGTACCGGGCAGGCCGATCGATGGTGTGGTCGCCGTCGACGTGGTCGACAGCGAAGCACACCGAGAACGCCTGCATGTTCGTCGGCTGCGCCTCGTCCGGCGCGCTCGGCTCCCCGGTCTCGCCACACGACTCGAAGCCCGTGACGTACTCGGTGCCGGTCAACGGCAACAGCTCGCCGGTCTCGGTGGCGTCCAGCACGTACGGCGCGACGACGTGTACCCGTTCGCCGTTGTCCCGGTGCGCCAGTGTCACCCCGGTCACCCGGTCGCCGTCGGTGTCGGCGGCCACCGGCAGGTACGGCTGGAGCAGCCGCAGCCGACCGGCGCCCCGGTACGGCGCGAGCATCGCCTCCAGCACCGCGACCGCGACCCGTGGCTCGTGACAGAGCCGGCTGACGTGCCCCGCCCCGGGGTTGAGCGTGGTGGCCTGCCGCGCACGATCGGTGAGCGGGTAGTAGGCGCGGTAGTAGTCCCGGATGCCGTCGCGCAGCCTCCGGTAGCTGGCGGTGACACCGAACTGTTCGACCCAGGAGTGCTCGTCGGGTGGTACGGCCTGGCTGGTGAGCTGACCGCCGAGCCAGTCGTACTCCTCGGTGAGCACCACCGAACGGCCGGCGCGCAGCGCGGCGAGGGCTGCCGCGACGCCACCGAGTCCACCACCGACGATCAGTACTTCGGCCTGCATGTCTGGCAAGAGCTGTCCTTTCACGGGGTCACCTTCGGCGGCGCGAGGGTGGCGCCGTCGACGGGTTGGCAGGGCACCAGCCGCTGGGGCACGGTGTCCGGGTCCGCCTCCAGCAGCCCGGTCAGCACCTCGACGGCCTGCCACCCCATCTCCCGGCGGGGGATGCGGAAGCCGGTGAAGTCGATGTCCGTGCTGGCCGGTCGGGTGGGGTCGCCGAGCGCCAGGATGGACAGGTCGCCCGGGACGTCCAGGCCGCGTTCGCGGGCGAGTTGGGCGATGGCCACGCCGTCGGCGTACTCCTCGACGACCGCCGCTGTGACGCCTGCCGCGAGCAGGGCGTCGAGCAACTCGGCGGGGGAGCGGTCGGTGGTCGGCAGGTGCCGTGGTGTGTGTCCGGCCTCGTCGAGCGCGGTACGGAAGCCGCGCATGCGGTCGGCGTGCGACTCGGGGCCGGCGCCCTGTCCCAGGTAGGCCAGCGCGGTGTGACCCGCGGCCAGCGCACGGCGTACCACTGTGGCGGTGGCGGTCGGGTAGTCGGCGCCGACGTACGGCACCGGCCCGCCCGCGTTGTCGCGGCGGCCGACCGAGACGAACGGCTGACCCTCGGTGACCAGCCGGGTCAACTCGTCGTGGTCCAGCGATCGTCCGAGCAGGACGCAGCCGTCGGCCAGCCGGAGCCGGTTGTCGTCGTGGAAGATCCGCCGTCGGCCGCCCGACACCGGGGCGCTGGTGAGCAGCAGCAGGTCACAGCCGAGCCGTTCGGCGCACTCCTCGATGCCGACCAGGAACGGGTGGTAGAAGTCCCCGGTGCCGGTCGGGAAGACCGGTTCGTAGGTGAACACGCCGAGGATGCGGTTGTGCCGCGCGGCGAGACGGCGGGCGACCGGGTCGGCGACGTAACCGGTGGTGCGGATGGCGTGCAGCACCCGCTCCCGGGTTTCCGGGGCGATCCTGACGTTGCCGTCGTCGCGGCCGTTGAGCACCAGCGAGACGGTCGCCTGGCTGACGCCGGTCATCCGGGCGATGTCGTGCTGGGTGACTCGCCTGCGCGAACCAGTCACGTTCTGTGTCCAATCGTTACCGAGGTAATACGCATTAGCGTCGGTGAGGTGAAATGGTGCGGCCATCCGAGGTCGCCGTCAAGACCCTTGGGCGCACAAGTTCAATCGCTGAATGCCGCTCGATAATTCGTATTAGCACCTTGACGGTCGACTGCGGACGCCGCCAGACTCGTCGATGACGACAAGGGTTGCCGGCCTGGCTGCCATATCACTGACAGTGATGGTGGCCGCGCCCTTGTCCGTGTCTCCGTGCTGCCGCATCGCCACCCCAC
>NZ_JBSFBM010000220.1:0-11704 GCF_053592955.1 Micromonospora sp. NPDC002411
TGATCATGAAGTTGTTGCCACTCGCGCCGGCGTGTCGGGGCAACAACTTCATGATCGACGCAGAGGGCGCGGGGGGAGGGGGTCAGGGTTGGGGGAGGAGGAGGCAGGTGCTGGTGGCGTGGGCTATCAGGCGGTCGCTCGCGTCGGTGATGCGGGCCTCGGCCAGGGCCGTGCGACGGCCGCGTTGCAGCACCGTGCCCTCGCAGCGCAGGGTGCCGCTGTCGACAGTGACCGGGCGGAGGAACTTCACGTTGAGGTCCAGCGACGTGTAGCCGACGCCGGCCGGCAGGGTGGTGTGCACGGCACACCCGGCGGCGGTGTCCAGCAGGGTCGAGAGCACGCCACCGTGGACGGTGCCGAGCGGGTTGTAGTGGAACTCCTGCGGGGTCAGCTCGACGCTGACCCGCCCCTCGTCGGCCTGCATCCGGGTCATGTCGAGGAGGTGCATCACCGGTGGCGCGGCCAGTTCGCCGGCGATCATCGCGCGGAGCATGTCGATGCCGCTGCGTCGACCGACCTGGGCGGCGTTGGCCGCCGGGTCCGCCCAGCTGAAGGTGCGGCTGCGCCCCGGTTCCTGCGTCTGCGTCATGGACGCAGCCTGGCAGCCGGTTGCTGAGTCTGTCAACGAGACCTAGCCTGGGTGGATGCGACCCGCGGCACTGGACTGGTCGGTGGAGAACTGCACCATCGCCCGCGCGATGGAGATCCTCGGCGAGCGGTGGACCCTTGTGGTGCTCCGGGAGGTGTTCACCGGCGTGCGCCGCTTCGACGACATGCGGGTGCGTACCGGCATTCCGCGTCAGGTGCTGACCAACCGCCTGGCCAACCTCGTTGAGCAGGGCGTGCTGAGCCGTGAGCCGTACCGGGAGCCGGGCAGTCGCGTGCGCCACGAGTACCGGCTGACGGAGAAGGGCCTGGACCTCTGGCCGGTGCTGGTCGCCGTGCTCGGATGGGGCGACCGGCACCTCGCGGATGCGGAGGGGCCACCGCTCACCGTCGCGCACCGTGACTGCGACGCGCCGGTACGCGTCGAGTTGCGGTGCGCCGACGGGCACGACGTGGAGCGGATGCGCGACGTCGTGCCGCGCCCGGGCCCCGGGGCCCGTCGCCGTACGTCCTGAGGCGATCCGCCGACGCTACCCACGCATCCGGCAGGCATCGATGATCGTGCGCACGAAAATCGACATCGGTGTGACGGTGGTTGTTCACCAGCGAGTCAGTGGTGTTGCGCTGAGATGGCCGACCAAGATCGGCAAATTCGGGCGAATCCAAGCCTTGTCAATGATCTTAAGTATGTGAATACTTCAGTTCACCCGGCCGGTTTTCGCAGATCGGCCGGGTTGCCCTCGGGTCCGTCGTCCCCCACGACGAGACCCGCTCCCCCGCCCAGGAGGTTTGTTACATGCGACCCACGAGGTCCTCGTTCCGCGTCGCGGCCACAGTCGCCGTGTCCGGATCCCTGGTCGTCGGCGCGCTCATCGGCGCACCCGCCCAGGCCGCTCCCGCAGCCTCGCCGGATGCCGCCGCCGCGCTCTCCGCGGCACTCGGTGACCGCTCGGCCGGCTCGTACATCGACGCCAGCGGCAAGTCCGTCGTCACGGTGACCGACGCCGCCGCCGCCAGCAAGGCGAGCAAGGCCGGCGCCGTCGTCCGCTACGTCACCCGCGGTGCCGCCGAGCTCAACCGGGCCACCGCCGACCTGGAGCGCTCCGCCAAGATCCCGGGCACCGCCTGGTGGAGTGACCCGGTCACCAACCAGGTCGTCGTCTCCGTGGACAGCACCGTCACCGGGGCGAAGCTGGAGCGGGTCAAGGCCGCCGCCGCGCGGGCCAACGGCGCGGTCCGGGTCGAAGCCGAGGCCGGCGTGCTGAGCACCCGGATCTCCGGCGGTCAGGCCATCTACGCCGGCGGGGGCGGGCGCTGCTCGCTCGGCTTCAACGTGCGCAGTGGCAGCACCTACTCGTTCCTGACGGCCGGGCACTGCACCAACATCTCGGCCAGCTGGTACTCGAACTCCGCCCAGACCGCGCTGCTCGGCAGCCGTACCGGCACCAGCTTCCCGGGTAACGACTACGGCATCGTGCGGCACAACAACTCGGCCAACGCGGCCGGCAACGTCTCCCTCTACAACGGCAGCTTCCGCGACATCACCGGCGCCGGCAACGCGTCCGTCGGCCAGTCGGTGCAGCGCTCCGGCAGCACCACCGGCCTGCGCAGCGGCTCGGTGACCGCGACCAACGCCACGGTGAACTACGCCGAGGGTTCGGTCTCCGGTCTGATCCGCACCAACGTCTGCGCCGAGCCGGGCGACAGCGGCGGCTCGCTGTTCGCCAACACCACCGCCCTGGGCCTGACCTCCGGTGGTAGCGGCAACTGCCGCACCGGCGGCACGACCTTCTTCCAGCCGGTCACCGAGGCGCTCAGCCGCTACGGCGTCAGCGTCTTCTGATCGAACCACCGATAGCGGGCCGCCGGAACACTCCGGCGGCCCGCGTCGCGTTTGACAGCCACCGAACCCCACCGAACACGACGACGCTCAGCCGGGCCCGGACGGTTTCGGTCGACGCCGGGAGAGCAGCACGGCGGCCAGCGGTACGCCCGCCTCGGCGGCCGCCGCCAGCCGCTCGGTCAGCCCGATCCAGGCTCCGTCGGTGAAGAATTCGACGGCGAACCAGCCGACCAGCGCGAGGAGGACCACCGTCGCCGCGAGCGCCAGCCGGCGTACGAAAGCCGCAGCGGGGCGGTGCTCCCCGTCGAGGGACGGCCTCGCGCGACTCGGCACCGCCAGGGCCGGCCAGACGGCCAACGCCCCGAACGCCACACCGGCGGCCACGGCGTGGGTCGTCGAGTCACCGGTCGGGTGCTGCGGGAACGCGACAAGGATCAGGGTCGCCAGCCCGCCCAGCGCGAGCAGCGCTCGGCCCGCCGGTGCGGCGCTGACCAGGCCGAGCGCGGTCGCCAGGTGACAGAGGCCCAGGCCGGCCAGCCCCAGCGTCATGATCCAGCGATGGTCCGCGCCCGTGGCGGCCAGCGCGCTGATGGTCTGCCGCACCGGGTCGAACCCGTCGGACTGGGCGGCCTGCGCCAGGGTCCAGCCACCGACGAGGAACACTGGTGCGCCACCGGCTGACAGCAGGGCCCAGCGGGGAACGGCAGACATCGGGCGATCGTAGCGATGCGACACCAACGCGGTTCCCAGGCCGACGACCGCGACCGCGGCGCCCGCCGCGAGTCGACGGAATCGGGTACGGAGCATGGGGGTTACCTCCTTGGTGGTGGTGGTTGGGGGGACGCCTCAGCCCTTGACCGCGCCGGCGAGCGACCCGGACGAGAGCCGGCGCTGCATGAACGCGAAGAAGATCAGGCTGGGCAGTGTGGCGAGCAGTGAACCGGCGGCCAGTGGTCCCAGTCGGGCGGTGCCCTCGATGCCGACGAACCGGGCCAACGCCACCGGCAGGGTGGCCAACTCCGGGGTCTTGATCAGCACCAGCGCGAAGAAGAACTCGTTCCAGGCTGAGATGAAGGAGAACAGCGCGGTCGCGACCAGGCCCGGGGCGAGCAGCGGGAAGACCACCCGCCGCAGGACCTGCACCCGGCTCGCCCCGTCGACCGAGGCGGCTTCCTCCAGCTCCCGGGGGATGTTGCGGACGAAGCCCTGCAACATCCACAGCGCGAACGGCAGCGCCCAGACCACGTAGATGAGCACCAGTCCGGCGTGCGTGTTGGCCAGGCCGACCTGCCGCAGCACCAGGAAGATCGGGATGATCAGCAGCACGAACGGGAAGAGCTGGGACAACAGCACCCAGCCCAGCGCGGCGGTGCCGAGCTTGGAGCGGAACCGGGCCAGCGCGTACGACGCCGGCATGGCGACCAGCACGGTCAGCACCGCCGAGGCGAGCGAGACCTGGAGGCTGTTGAGCGCTGCCCGGCCCAGCTCCTGCTCGGTGAAGGCCTGGACGAAGTTCTGCAGTGTCGGGTTGTCCGGGATCAACGTCGGGTGCAGCCGGACCAGCTCACGCGGCGGCTTGAACGCCGTGGAGAGCAACCAGACCAGCGGGAACCCAAGGAAGATCAGATAGCCGGCGAGCGCCAGGTACTGCAACGTCCGGCTGGTGCGGCTCGGTTTTCCGAACATGTCAGTTCGCCTCCCTGAGCCGACGACGGAGATAGACGGCGAGCAGCGCGATGATGAGGACGACCATCACGTTGCCGAGCGCGGCGGCGTAGCCGTAGTTGCCGTAGCGGAACGCCTCCTCGTAGGCGAAGAGCATCGGCAGCATCGTCTTGCCGCCCGGCCCGCCGGCGGTCAGCACGTAGACCAGGCCGAACGAGTTGAAGTTCCAGATGAAGTCCAGCGAGGTGATGGCCACGATCACCGGCGCCAGGGCGGGCAGCGTGACGTGCCGGAACCGGTGCCAGGTGCTCGCCCCGTCCACCGCCGCCGCCTCGTGCAGCTCACGACCCACGCCCTGTAGACCGGCGAGCAGGACGACAGTGGTCTGCGGCATGCCCGCCCAGACCCCGACGATGATCACCGCAGGCAGCGCGGTGCTGAAGTCGCCGAGCCAGTTGGTCCGCAGCCCGTCCGCGCCGACGCGGTGGAAGAACTCGTTGATCAGGCCGGCGTCGGGGTGGTAGACGAGCTTCCAGAGGATGCCGACCACGACCGGAGGCATCGCCCACGGCACCACGGCCAGCACCCGGGCCACGCCGCGGAACCGCAACTGCTGGTTGAGCAGCAGGGCCAGCCCGAGGGCGAGCAGGAACTGCAGGACCGTCACCCCGACCGCCCAGAGCAGGCCGATCTTGAACGAGTTCCAGAAGAGTTCGTCGCCCAGGAGTTCCCGGTAGTTGGCGAGGCCGGTGAAGCTGACCTCGACGTTGCGCCCGGCCCGGGCGTCGGTGAACCCGAGGTAGATGCCGCGCAGCAGCGGAAACACCGACAGCACCAGGATCGGCAGCAGCGACGGCAGGAGAAGGAGGTAGATGGTGGTGCGGTCGGACCGGAACCGGTTCGGCCGGCGGGCCGGTCCGGCCCGCTCGACGTCCGGCCGTTCGGTCAGGGTGGTCATGCGGTCACCCCTTCGCTGGACGGGTGGGTGGTGGTCGGTGGGGAGTCCGGTGCGGCGGAGCGGGGTGCCGGCAGCGTCGCTGCGCTGGACGCGCGGACGGTGAGGCTCGGCGGCACCTGCTCGCGGCGCGGCGGCAGGGTCGCGTCGGCGATGCGTTGCAGGAGGAGTTCGGCGGCGCGGCGACCTCGCTCGGCCGAACCGAGCGAGACGCTGGAGAGCTGGGGGAACATCATCCGGGCCAGTTCGGTGTCGTCCATGCCGACCACTGCGACGTCCTGCGGCACCCGACGACCGGCGGCCAGCAGGGCGTGCAGCGCACCGACAGCGATCAGGTCGTTGGCACACACCAGCGCGTCCGGGTCGGTGCGGGCGAGAAGCCGCTCGGTGGCTGACCGGCCGGCCGCGTACTGGAAGTCGCCGACCTCGACCAGTTCCTCGTCGAGCGCGATGCCGTGTCGGGCCACTGCGGCCCGGAATCCGGCGTCGCGCGCGGCGCCGGGAACGGTGTCGAGCGGACCGT
Organism: Micromonospora sp. NPDC002411; assembly: GCF_053592955.1. Taxonomy (NCBI): domain Bacteria; kingdom Bacillati; phylum Actinomycetota; class Actinomycetes; order Micromonosporales; family Micromonosporaceae; genus Micromonospora; species Micromonospora sp. NPDC002411. The sequence goes on from NZ_JBSFBM010000220.1 coordinate 5,593, forward strand.
TGACGAAGCCGATTCGACGCCGGCCGGTGGCGACGAGATGGTCCACGGCCAGCGCCACACCCTGCCGAGAGTCGGTACGCACGTTGTCCACGGCGGCGTCCGCGCCGAGCTGTCCGACGACCACCACCGGCACCGGGCTGTCCACCAGCGCGGTCAGGTGATCGTCGGTGACCCGGATCGGCGAGACGATCATCCCGTCCACGTAGCGGTTGGCCAGCCGCCGCAGCAGGGCGGTCTCGTTGTCGATCCGCCCGCCGGTGGCGTGCACCAGCAGCTGCCGCCCAGAGGACGCGACCACCGCTTCGATGGCGCGCATCATCTCCACGTACACCGGGTTGCCGATGTCCTCGACCGCGAGCGCGATCAGGCCGGTGCGCTGGGACTGCAACGAACGGGCGATCGCGTTGGGCACGTAGCCCACCTCGGCCGCCGCCTCGCGGACCTTGCGGATCGTCTCGGGGCTGCCGCCGACGCCGTTGAGCACCCGCGAGGCGGACGCGATGGACACGCCGGCGCGGGCGGCAACGGTGTGCACCGTGGGCCGGCCGTCAGCCGGTTCCTGTAAACGTTTACGACCCACGTCCGGCACCTCCACCCGATAGCTGTAAACGTTTCCGGGGAGTCTGCTCCGCGAATGGCGGAGAGGTCAACCCCCCGTTACGAAAACGTTTCCAACCCCCCGGACCAGCAAACCTGCCCCGCGCCCCTCAGCTCCCGGTGATCAAGAGGTTTGCGTCACGACACGCCGGGCGGGATGACGCAAAGCTCTTGATCACCGAGGCGGGGTTGGGGTCACTGTCAGTTCTCGGCCGGGCCAGCGGGCGCGGAGTCGTCGGTCGTGGCTCGCCACGACGACAGCACCCGGGCCGGCGTTCAGGGCCTCCTCCAACTCGTCACAGAGCGTCGGCGAGAGGTGGTTGGTGGGCTCGTCCAGCAGAAGCAGCTCCGGCGGGTCGGCCACGAGTACGGCGAGAGCGAGCCGGCGACGCTGTCCCACCGACAGGTCGGCGACGGGCCGATCGAGATCCGCCGACGCGAGCAACCCGAGCGACGACAGCGGCACCACCTCGGCCCGTTCCGGTCCGACGACAGCGGCGTAGACGCTCCTGGGCGTCCGCTGTGGACGCTCGAAGACGGTGTCCTGGGTGAGCAGCCCGACGCGCAGACCCGGCCGTCGTCGCACGGTTCCGCGGCCGTGCAGCCGGCCGGCGAGGACGGCGAGCAGAGTCGACTTTCCCGCACCGTTCGGACCGCTGACCACCAGTCGGTCGCCTGCCGTCACGACGAGGTGGTCCACCCGCAGCCGACCGGGGACCTCCAACAGCCGAACCGTGACGATCGGCTCGTCGCCGACACCAGCGGCGAACGCAGGCGGAGTCGCAGGCGGGTGGAAGCGCAACGGCTCCGGTGGCGCGGCGACCTGGTGCCGTTCCAACACCTCCAGGCGACGGGCGGCATCCCGGACCCGGCGGGAGATCTGATTCTGCACCCGGCCGGCGGTGTGCCCGTACCCCATCTTCTCGCTGTCGCGGGGAGCCCGCCCGTGCGCGACGTGATGCCCGGTCACGGCGGCGGCCTCGCGCAGTTCGGCGAGCTGCGCCTGTTCCTCGTCGTAGCGTCGGCGCCAGCGTTGCGCCTCGGCCCGCTTGGCGGTCAGGTAGGCGGTGTAGCCGCCGCCGTGCCGGACCGGCCCGTCGGCCGCCGGGTCGAGGTCGACGACGTCGGTGCAGACCGCGTCCAGGAACGCGCGGTCGTGACTGGCCAGGACGACCACCCCGGGCATGGCCCGCAGTTGGTCCTCGCAGAACGCGGCCGCCGCGTCGTCGAGGTGGTTGGTGGGCTCGTCGAGCAGCAGTGCGCCCGGCCGGCGGATCAGCATCGCCGCGAGGGCGAGGCGGCCACGTTGCCCACCGGAGAGTGCGGCGAGCGTGCGGTCGTGGGGAATCGCGCCGAGGCCGAGGCCGTCGAGCACGGCCTGGGCACGCCGGTCGGCATCCCAGGCGTCGCGGTCCTGCGCCCGTTCCAGAACCTCGCCGTACGCGGCCAGCAGCCGGTCGTGGTCCTCGGCGCCCTCCGGTGCAGCGGCGAGGGCGGTGCCGATCCGGTCCAGCTCGGCGAGGTCCGATCGAGCTTCGCGGAGCGCGTCATCGAGGACCGTGGCGATGGGCGCAGACGGGGTGAAGGGCATCTCCTGGTGCAGGAAACCGACATCCGGCGGGCGGGTGACGGTGCCGGCGTCGGGTTCGTCGACGCCGGCAAGGACCCGCAGGAGTGTCGTCTTGCCGGTGCCGTTCTCACCGATCAGGCCGATCCGGTGGCCGGGCGCGGCGGTCAGGGAGACGCCGTCGAGCACTCGACGGGTGCCGCGGACGCGCACCAGCTCATGGGCGACGAGGGCTGGTCGAACAGACATGGGGACCTCGGGGATGGGAGATCCGGGCGCACACGGGTGGCCCGGCGGGAGCAGGGCATGACGACGGAGGCCGCGGCGACTGCGGCGCGATCACGCGCCCGTCGGCGGCCGGTCCGGGTTCTCACCCGGAGATGTCGTCGTCACCTGCCACGCCTGCTCCGATCTCCGCAATTCGGCCGCAAGGGTAACTCGGCGGTCGCCGGCCCTCGCTCAGCCTCCACCCATGCTCGACGAGCTGTTGTCCGACGAGTTGCCCGGACGCGACGTGTACCGGCCCGCCAGACGGCCGGCCCGCGCGCGGCGTCCCAGCAAGCCGATGATCGTCAGCAGCAACATGGCGAAGAGCACGAACCCGCCGCACAACAGCCCTGTCGTCGTTCCCCCCGACACCTCCCGTCCCCCTCTCAGCCGGTCGCCAGGAGCCGGGCGATCGTCGCCGGTTCCGCCAGGTGCGGGAAGTGGCTGCCGGGCAGCACTGTGACGGCGACCTCCGGCAGGGCCTCGGTCAGCCAGGCCAGGTAGCGGGCCGGCGGCTCGGACGAGGTCACCCAGCGGTAGGGGATCTTCCGCTCGCCGATGGACCGCAGGTCGCGGGACCGCTCGGCGGCGATGCCCTCGTCGGAACCGTGCAGGATCTCGCCCCAGTAGCCCAGCAGCAGGTCCGGCCGGGGGTCGGTCGCGGTGGCGACGATCTCGCGCGCCTCGGCCGGCAACGAATCGATGCCCATGCTGGCCAACTGGGCGTCCCACACCCGCCGCCACTCCGGGCCGCGCAGCGTCGGCTCGGCCTGGCGTACGGCCACACCGAACGGGCCGGGCAGCAGGATCTGGTCCAGGTTCACCACGCCACGTACCGGATAGCGCGCCGCGTAGGTCGTGGCGACCACCGCGCCGACGGAATGCCCCACCACGATCGGCGTGGCGAGGCCCGCCTCGGTCACCCGGGCGTGCACGACCTCGGCGACCTCGACCATCCGGTAGGACGCCCGCCGGGGTGAGTCGCCGTGACCGGGCAGGTCGAGGGTGAGGACCTGCCGGTCAGGATCGATCGCCGCGAGTTCGCGGCGGACCGGGCCCCACTGTCGCTTGTCGTACGTCAGGCCGTGCAACAGCACCAATGGTGGTCGGTCGTCGTCGTCATTCATGGCCGCGCTTCTCCCGGGTTCCGATCATCTCGGCGGCTTGCCCGCAACGAGTCGATGGTGAGGTCGAGGGCCGCCTCGAGGTGGTCGATCTTTCCGGTGGAGAGCAGCAGCAGTACGCCGCCCTGGATGCCGGCCAGGAGCGCCGCCGCCGCGCGGTTGGCGTCCACCTCGGGGGCGATGTCGCCGGTCGACTGCATGTGCCGCACGCCTTCGGCGATCTTGTCCTGCCAACGCCACATCAGCCCGGTGACGATCGCCTGTGCTCCCGGCGCGCGCCGGCCGGTCTGACCGAGCAGACCGTTGAGCGGGCACTTCACACCCTGGGCGAGGTAGCGCTCGATGAGCCGGTCGCGCCACGCCGTCCAGGCCGGCCAGGACGTCAGGTTGCTGAGCATCGGCTCCTGGTCGACGAGCACCTGGTCGGCCTCGTGCTGGGCCACCGCGAGCAGCAGTTCCTCCTTCCCGTCCGGGAAGTAGTGGAAGAGTTGACCCTTGCTGGTGCCGGTGTGTGCCATCACGTCCTCGAGGCGTACCTCGTCGACGCCGCGCTCGCGGATCTCGGCGGCCGCGCCCGCGACGATCCGCGCCCGGGTCGCCTCGCCCTTGCGGGTCAACGCGCGTGTCATGAGACCTCCGTCACCAGCATCCGCCCCCAACTGCCGGTCCAACCCTAGCCCCAGGTTTGGACTTGCAGGTCCATTTTTGGCGAGCAAAGGTCTGGCAGGCGGTCCGCCAGGGGCCGGCACGTGATCGGGAGGACGCAACGATGAACCACTACTACCTGCTCGGGCGGTCCGGTCTGCGGGTCAGCCGGCTGTCGCTGGGCACCATGAACTTCGGCGTCGACGGGTTCCACGCCGCGTACGGCAAGACCGAGGAGGAGTCGGAGCCGATCTTCCGCCAGTACCTGGAGTCGGGCGGGAACTTCATCGACACGGCGGACTTCTACACCGCCGGGGAGAGCGAGAAGATCCTCGGCCGCCTGATCGACCGGGCCGGCGTCCGCGAACGGCTCGTGCTGACCAGCAAGTTCACCAACACCGTCGACCCGAGTGACCCGAACGCGAGCGGCAACGGCCGCAAGCACATCATGCGGGCAGTGGAGGCGTCGCTGAGCCGGCTCGGCACCGACTACATCGACCTGTACCTGCTGCACACCTGGGACCGGATCACCCCGATCGAGGAGGTCGTGCACACGCTCGACGACCTGGTGCGCGCCGGCAAGATCCGCTACGCCGGCCTCTCGGACGTACCGGCCTGGTACGCGGCCCGGGCGCAGAGCTACGCCGAGGCGCACGGCCTAGCCCCGATGATCAACCTGCAGCTGCCGTACTCCCTGGTGAGTCGGGGCATCGAGGCGGAGTACACGGCGATGGCCCAGACCATGGGCATGGGGCTCACCGCGTGGAGCCCGATCGCCAGCGGCCTGCTCAGCGGCAAGTACCGGCGCAGCGACGCCGGCCTGAGCGGGACCGGCCGGTTGACCAACCCGGACGCCGGAGGTCGCCAGGTCAGCGCCGGCGAGTGGAAGGTCATCGAGGCTCTGGAGAGCGTCGCCGCCGACCTGGGCCGCAGCATGGCCCAGGTCGCGATCAACTGGGTCGCCACCCAACCCTCCGTCGCCTCGGTGATCATCGGGGCGAGCAGCGCCGAACAGGTCAGCAGCAACTTCGAGGCGCTCGACTTCGAGATCCCGGCCGACGCCCGCCGCCGGCTCGACGAGGCCAGCGCGCCGGAGCTCGGGGTGCCCTACGTGATGTTCACGCCGCAGTACCAGTCCTGGGTGGTGAGCCCCGGCCTCGGCATCGGCGACAAGCCGGCCGGCTACGCCCCGCCGGTGTTCAACGCCGCCGCCCAGCCCGCCGAGTGACGTGCTGTTGAGCGGTATACCTCAGAGTCATAAATATGCCTCTGAGGTATACCGCTCGCTACCGCGACCGCTCCGGCGACGGCGTCACCGACTGAGCGGCACGTCTGTCGCCGGAGCCGTCGCGTTTTCGTAGAGCGCGACGTACCGCCGCCGCCACTCGTCCCCGTCTGCGCCGAGGTTGAGGGTGTTGTGTTCGACGCCCAGCGCCTCGGGCAGGGTGCAGACCCGCAGCGGCACCGCGTTCGCGTCGGCGATCCGGCGCGGCACGTCGACTGCCGCTTCGAGGTCCACCACGCCGTCGAGCGGGCTGATCACCACCGCCACGCTCCGCAGGCCGGTGCGTCGAGGCGGGCGCGGCAGGGTGCGGGCGATCGCCAGGTACTGGGTGACGGCGGCGAGGGAGTACCCGCGCGACGTGACCCGGTCCCGGAGGACGCGACGCCCGTACAGCTGAATGAGGGGTCTGACCGCGTAGGTCGGTGCCTGTCGCGGATTCGGACCGAAGAACGGCGACAACACCAGCAGGCGGCGTACGGCGGCGCCGGGCACCTGAGCCAGCCAGGTGGCGAGCACGGCACCGCCGGAGATCCCTACGACGCCCACGTCGTCGCCCAGGGCCGCCGCGATCGCCCATGCCTGCGCGGCGTACGTCGTCAGCTCCTCGGCCTCGACCCGGTGGTGGGC
>NZ_JBSFBM010000221.1:0-11563 GCF_053592955.1 Micromonospora sp. NPDC002411
CGCCGGCGGCTCCTGGCCGCCGCGGCGGCTCTGGTCGCGCTGGCCGCCGTCGGCGCCGGCAGCCTGCTCGACCTGCGCACCCCGACGCCGAAGCCGACCGACGCGCCGGCTGGTGAGTTCAGCGCCGGCCGGGCGTACGAGGACGTCCAGGTGATCGCGGCCCGGACGCACGTCGCCGGCAGCCCGGCCAACGACCAGGTACGCGCGCACATCGAGCAGCAGTTGCGCGGGCTGGGCCTGGAGACCGAGGTGCAGGACACTGTGGCACCGGAGGCCGGCCAGCTCAGCGGGGCTGCGGGCGGGGCGACGATGGCCCGCGTCCGCAACGTGGTGGCCCGGCTGCCCGGCACCGCGTCGACGGGCCGGATCTTCCTGGTCGCCCACTACGACTCGGTACAGACCGGGCCGGGCGGCAACGACGACGCCGCCGGCACCTCGGCCATCCTGGAGGTGGCCCGCGCGCTCACCACCGGCCCCCGGCCGCGCAACGACATCGTCTTCGTGTTGACCGACGCCGAGGAGGCGTGCCTGTGCGGCGCGTCGGCGTTCGCCGCCAGCCACCCGCTGGCCGCCGACGGCGGCGTGGTGCTGAACCTGGAGGCCCGGGGGTCCACCGGGCCGGTGATCATGTTCGAGACGTCGAAGAACAACGCGAAGCTGGTGGACGTCTTCGGCCGGGCCGCCCCGCACCCGGTCGGCACCTCGTTCGCCGTGGAGATCTACCGCGCGCTGCCCAACGACACCGACTTCACCGCGTTCCTCGACCAGAAGTTCGTCGGGCTGAACTCGGCGTACATCGACGGCGGCGCGATCTACCACACCCCGTTGGACACCCCAGCGGCCATGGACCGGGGCAGCCTCCAGCAGCACGGCGACAACGCGCTGGGAGTGGCCCGGGAGTTCGGCGCTGTCGACCTGACCGACCTGCGCTCCGGGCACGACGCCACCTACTTCCCGGTCCCCGGTGGTCTGGTCCGCTACCCGGGCTGGCTCACAGTGCCACTGGCCCTGCTCGCGGTGGCCGCGGTGGTCGCGCTGGGCTGGCTGACCCGCCGGCAGGGTCGGGCCAGCACCGGCCGGCTGGCCGCCGGCTTCGGGCTGGCCCTGGTGCCGATCGTGGCCGCTCCGGTAGCCGCCCAACTGCTCTGGCTCGCGATCACCACGATCCGACCGGGGTACGCCGAACTGCTCGACCCGTACCGACCTGTCTGGTACCGGTTGGCAGTCCTGGCGCTGGCCGCCGCCATCCTGTTCACCTGGTACGCGCTGACCCGCCGCCGGATCGGCCCGGCCGCCCTGGCTGTCGGCGGGCTGGCCTGGCTGGCGCTGCTCGGCGTGCTGCTCGCCGTGGCGGTGCCCGGCGGGGCGTACCTCACCACTCTGCCGGCGCTGGCCGGCGCGCTCGGCGGGCTGGTCGCGCTGCGTACCCGGCAGACCGGGCCGTGGCCGGTGGTGGCGGTGACCGCCGCCGCGGCCGTCGGCGTGCTCATCCTGCTGCCCACAGTGGTGCTGCTCTTCCCGGCGCTGGGGATGGGCATGGGCGGGGTGGCCGCGCTGGTCGCGGTGCTGCTCGGCCTGACCGCCCTGCCGGTGGTCGACCTCCTGCACCCGCAGGCCGGTGGCCAGCGCGGGCTGCTGGCGCTGCGGGCCCGGCGGCTCGGTGTGCTGCCGGCCGGGGCAGCCGCCGTGGCGGCGGTGGTGCTCGCCGGGGTCGGGCTGGCCGTCGACCGCTTCGACGCCGCGCACCCCGCGCCCACCCATCTGATGTACGCGATGGACGCCGGCACCGGTCAGGCCCGTTGGCTCAGCCACGAGAGCGATCCGCAGCCGTGGACGGACGGCTACGTGGACGGGATGGCCGACGTCGGCGACGACTTCCCCGGACTCGGCGACGGTGAGCTGCGGGCCGGGCCGGCGCAGGCGGCGAACCTGCCGGCGCCGAAGCTGGACGTGCTGGGCGACGCCACCGCCGGCGGCGAGCGCACGCTGCGGCTGCGACTGACCCCGCAGCGGGCGGCCCGGCTCGCGACCCTGCACGTCGACACGTCGACCGCGACCGTGCTGCGGGCCGAGGTGGCCGGACGGTCGGTGCCGGTGGAGGCCCGCGAGGGGAAGTGGGGCTTCGGGTTGGTCTTCCACGCCCCGCCGGCGGAGGGCATCGAGGTCACGCTGACAGTGCGGCCCACCGCCGCGCAGGTCGCGTTGCGGGCGATGGACGCGAGTGACGGGTTGGAGGCACTGCCCGGTTTCCAGGCCCGGCCGCCGGCCGTCGGCGTCGTCGGGTCGCACAGCTCGGAGATGTTGGCGGTCGCCCGCACCTATCCCATCTGACGGACACAGCGGTGGTCCGGCGTGGCGAATCGTCCGCCGGACCACCGTCTATTCGTAGCCACCGAAACGCCGGTCACCCTTTCCGGGATCGTTCAGTCGGAATGTGGTCAGTCCACTGGCTCGGGCTGACCGGCACCGATACGGTGCCACCGATTTCCGTCGTGATCGGTGAAGGTGAGATCCACCAGAACGGTGTCGGCCGGGCGTAACCGGTGTTCGGCCGTAACGGTGACGAAGATGTCCTGCGCATCCCGGCCAGGAATCCGGCGGACGTGTTTCGCGGCGGCCAGCTCGACGGATGTGCCGTCCGGGTCGTCCGGCGCGACGACCCGGGCCAGCACCGCCACGTCCAGCACCGGGGCGTCACTCTCGTTGGCCACCGTGAGCCGCAGAACCGACGTGCCCCGGATCTCGACCACCGCCGACACCAACCGGGCCTGACTGGCCCGGATCCGCAGGTCGTCGCTGCGTCGGGCGCGAATCTCCCGCCGCAGTCCAAGGTAGACGAACAGCACACTGGCGATGGAGCCGACCGCGCCGAACCAGTCCGGTACGGAACCCCAGTCGACCACGTCCTGGATTGGCGACCAGTTCATCAGTCCATCGTGGATGCCCCTGTCGAGCGCTACACACGGCGGATCGGCCGGATTCGACTGCGAAATGGGAATCGGGACACCGATTACGGTCATCCGCGTGGCCTAAACGGTGAGTGTGCAACACAGCACGACGGTGGATAGGCTTGCTGTCGACGTGGTGTGGGCGACAATCCCTCCGACTGTCCATCAGATGGACAGGATCTTCCGCCGCCGACCCCACTGCAATATCGCCACCGAAGGGGGACCGCATTGACTGCGGACGTTCCACCCGAGGATGTCACAGTGCCCCGGCCTGCGTACGACCGGCCGAGTCGCGTCTCCGTGGACCCACCGCTCGGGCGACTGGACAGCCCCCTGCACGGCCGCGACGCCCTGATCGACGAGATCGTGCGGCCCGCGGAAGGCACCGAGGGGCCCTCGGTGCACATCCTGTGCGGCATGGGCGGCTCCGGCAAGAGCCACGTCGCCCTGGAGATCGCCCGTCGCGCGCGGGCCGACGGCCGGACGGTCTGGTGGGTGCAGGCCGGGCGGCTCAACTCCGGCATGCGGGAGGTGGTCAGCCAACTCGGCGCCTCGGAGACCCAGGTCGACCAGGCCTGGGCTGGGATGATCAGCGCCACCGACCTGGTGTGGCGCTACCTCAACCAGGCCGCACAGCCCTGGTTGCTGATCTTCGACAGCGCGGACGAGCCCGCCACCCTGGGCCCCACCGACGGGGTGCTTGCCGACGGCACCGGGTGGTTGCGCCGCCCGGAGGCCGACTGCCGCTGGCCTGGCGGCAGCCGTGGGACACCGGACGGGCCGACGCGGCTCGACGCCGGCTGGACCAGCTCGCCGCCGGCCTGGCCGAGGTCCAGCGCGACACCGGCCGCGAGGTACGGATCGCCTTCGAGCCGGAGCCGGGCTGCGTGGTGGAGAGCAGCAGCCAGGCCGCAGCGCTGCTGTCCGGGATGGACACCGACCGGATGGGCGTCTGCCTCGACCTGGCCCACCTGGCGTGCGCGTGGGAGGACCCGGCCGAGGCACTCGGACGACTGCGGGCGGCCGGACTGCCTGTGGTGAAGGTGCAGGTCTCCGCCGCCGTCGAGGCGGCCGACCCGCAGGGCGGGGCCGACGCGTTGCGCCGCTGGGTGGAGCCGCGCTTCCTGCACCAGACCCGGGGCGCCGGCTGTGCCGGCCTGCCCGACCCGGCCGACCCGTCGTACGCGGCGGACGACCTCGACGAGGCGTTGGACCGGGCGCTGACCGGACCGTGGCGGGTGCACTACCACGTGCCCCTGCACGCCCCACCCGAGGAACCGCTCGGCTCGACCCTGCCGGTTCTGCGCGCAGCCCTGAGAGCGCTCTTCGACGGCCCGACCGCCGGCTGCGACCACCTGGACGTCGAGACGTACACCTGGGGGGTGCTGCCGGCCGCACGGCGGCCCCGCACCGACGCGGAGCTGGCCGCCGGCATCGCCGCGGAGCTGGCCTTCGCCCGGGACGAACTGGTCGGCCTCGGTCTGACCGCGGAGCGAACCGTGACGATGGGAGGAACGCGATGAGCCGCCGACTGGTGGTGCTCGACGTCGTGGGGTTGACCCCCCGACTGCTGGCGCACATGCCCCGACTACGAGGGGTCGCCGACGGCGGCTTCCGGGCCGAGCTGGGCACCGTGCTGCCCGCGGTGACCTGCTCGGTGCAGTCCACCTTCCTCACCGGCGAACCACCCAGCGGGCACGGGATCGTCGGCAACGGGTGGTATTTCCGGGAGCTGGGTGAGGTGCTGCTGTGGCGGCAGCACAACGCGCTGGTCGGCGGGGAGAAGCTCTGGCAGGCGGCCCGCCGGGCCGAGCCCGGCTACACCGTCGCCAACGTCTGCTGGTGGTACGCCATGGGCGCCGACGTCGACTGGACTGTCACCCCGCGTCCCGTGTACTACGCCGACGGGCGCAAGGAACCCGACTGCTACACCGACCCGCCGGAGCTGCACGACGCGCTCACCGGTCGGCTGGGCACCTTCCCGCTGTTCACCTACTGGGGGCCGACGGCGGGCCTGCCGTCGTCGAAGTGGATCTGCCAGGCGGCCGAGCAGATCCTCGCCGACGTGTCACCCGACCTGACCCTGGTCTACGTGCCGCACCTGGACTACGACCTGCAACGGTTCGGCCCGTCGTCCGCCCAGGCCGCCGCCGCGGCGGCCGAGTTGGACGCGGTGCTCGGCCCACTGCTGGACGCCGCCCGGGCCCGGGACGCGACAGTGGTGGTGCTGTCGGAGTACGGCATCACCGACGTGTCCCGACCGGTGGACGTCAACCGGCTGCTGCGCTCCGAGGGACTGCTGCGGGTGCACACCCAGGCGGGCATGGAGTACCTCGACCCGTGGACGTCCAAGGCGTTCGCGGTCGCCGACCACCAGATCGCCCACGTCTACGTCAAGGACCCGGCCGACGTGCCGGCGGTGGCGAAGCTCTGCGCCAACCTGCCCGGGGTGGCCGAGGTGCTCGACGCCGAGGGCAAGGCCGCGCACGGGCTGGACCACCCGCGCGCGGGTGAGCTGGTGCTGGTGGCCGAGCCAGACGCCTGGTTCACGTACTACTACTGGCTGGACGACGACCGGGCACCGGACTTCGCCCGGCTCGTGGAAATCCACCGCAAGCCGGGGTACGACCCAGCCGAGCTGTTCTTCGACCCGGCCAACCCCGGTGCCGCGAAGGCCCGCGCCGGCGTGGCGCTGGCCCGCAAGAAGCTCGGCATGCGCTACCTGATGAGCGCTGTCGGCCTGGACGCCGGTGCGCGGGCGGTGCGCGGCTCGCACGGGCGGCTGCCGGACGACCCCGCGGACGCCCCGGTGCTGCTCTGCTCCGACCCGACAGCGGCCCGGGACCGGATCGCGGCCACCGAGGTCAAGGGGCTGCTACTGGAGCTGGCCGGATTAGGCGCTGACGGCACGAGCGGTTCGGGGACGCGGACATGACGGTCACCGTCGCGCCGACGGACACGAGCGGACTGCGGGCCCGGTTCGACGCGGAGCTGGCCGGGTTCCTGGAACGGCAGGGCCCGGACTGGCCCGACGGCGCGCCGCGGGGCGTGTTCACCGCGCTGCAACGGTTCGTGCTCGCCGGCGGGAAGCGCCTGCGCCCACTCTTCTGCTACTGGGGTTGGCGTGGCGCGGGCGCTGCCGACGGCACCCCGATCGTGGTGGCCGCGGCGGCCCTGGAGCTGTTCCACGCGTTCGCGCTGATTCACGACGACATCCTGGACGGCAGTGACCGCCGCCGGGGCGAGCCGTCGGTCCACCGCCTCTTCGCCGACCTGCACGCCCGGTCGTCGTGGCGTGGTGACCCGGAGGCGTACGGTCGCAACACCGCGCTGCTCTGCGGGGATCTCTGCGCGGCCTGGTCGGACCAGATGTTCCACGAGTGCGGGTTGAGCACCGAGCAGGTGCACCGGGGGTACGGCGTGTTCGCGCTGATGCGTACCGAGGTGATCGCGGGCGAATACCTGGACCTGGTCTCGGGCGTGGGTGACGGCTCGGTGGCGAGCGCGCTCACCGTGATCCGGATGAAGGCAGCCCGGTACACGGTCACCCGGCCGTTGCAGATCGGCGCGGCCCTGGCCGGCGCGGGCCCGGAGTTGCTCGCCGCGCTGGAGGAGTTCGGTGACCCGCTGGGCGACGCGTTCCAGCTCCGCGACGATGTGCTGGGCGTCTTCGGAGACCCGGCGGTGACCGGCAAGTCCATCCTGGACGACCTGCGTGAGGGCAAGCCCACTGTGATGATGGCGCTGGCCCGCAGCGCGGCGGACCGGTCACAGACCGCCCGGCTGCGGGAGCTGTTCGGCAATCCGGCGTTGGACGCCGACGGCGCTGCGGAGCTTCGCGCCATCATCGAGACGACGGGTGCTCGGGAGCGGATCGAGCAGATGATCCGGGTGCGGACCGAGGCCGCGCTCGTGGCCCTGCAGGCCGCCGCGGTGGCCGACGAGGCTCGCTCGGCGCTCGTCGCGCTGGCCGGCCAGGCGATCGACCGCCGCGCCTGACCCGCGACTTTCGATCAGATCGACAAAAGTTGATGCTGAACCGCCGGAAGGTATGGACACATCGACACCTTCAACTTAGTGTCGTGACCAACACGACAATGTTTCGTCGAGGTGAACCGGCGGCGCGGTAACCCATCGACCCCCACCACCGCTACGGCATCCGGCGCGACGGCGCGCGCCCGGCCTGGCAGTCATTCGTCAGGAAGGGGCAGCACACATGTCCATGAAGGACGCTCCACGACAACGGTCCCGACGATGGTTCTCCGCCGGATCGGCGCTGCTGCTGGCGGCCACCACCGGCGCCGCCTCCCTCGCCGTCGGCACGGCCCCCGCGCAGGCGCACACGATCGTCGCCACCGACTTCCAGCAGGTCGAACTCGCCCGCGGGGTGAGCGACATGGGTGAGCCGATGTCGCTGGCGGTGCTGCCGGACCGTTCCGTCCTGCACACTGCCCGCAACGGCACCCTGCGCCGCACCGACGCCAACGGCACCACCTCGGTGATCGGCACGCTGTCGGTCTACACCCACGACGAAGAGGGGTTGCAGGGCGTCGGCGTCGACCCGGGCTTCGCCAGCAACCGGCAGATCTACCTCTACTACGCCCCGCCGCTCTCCACCCCCGCCGGCGACGCGCCCGCCACCGGCACCGACTTCTCCGCCTGGAACGGTGTGAACCGCCTCTCCCGGTTCACGCTCAACTCCGACTTCACGCTCAACCAGTCCAGCAAGGTCGACGTGCTCGACGTACCGGCCAGCCGGGGCGTCTGCTGCCACGTCGGTGGGGACATCGACTTCGACGCCGCCGGCAACCTCTACCTGTCGACCGGTGACGACACCAACCCGTTCGAGTCCGCCGGTTACTCGCCACTGGACGAGCGGACCAACCGCAACCCGGCGTACGACGCGCAGCGCAGCGCCGGCAACACCAACGACCTGCGGGGCAAGATCCTGCGGATCAAGGTGAACGCGAACGGCACGTACTCCATCCCGTCGGGCAACCTGTTCGCACCCGGCACGGCCCAGACGCGCCCGGAGATCTACGCGATGGGCTTCCGCAACCCGTTCCGGATCAGCGTGGACAAGGCCACCGGTGTCGTCTACGTCGGTGACTACGGGCCGGACGCCGGCTCCACCAGCTCCACCCGCGGGCCGTCCGGCCAGGTGGAGTTCAACCGGGTCGCCGCGCCGGGCAACTACGGCTGGCCGTACTGCACCGGCACCAACACCACCACCGAGACGTACAACGAGTGGGACTTCGCCACCAACGCCAGCGGGGCGAAGTACAACTGCACCGGCGGGCCGACCAACAACTCGTTCCGCAACACCGGCCGGACCACCCTGCCGCCGGCCCAGCCGGCCTGGATCCGGTACGCCGGCGACGCCGGCACCCCGACCGAGTTCGGCGGTGGCTCCGAGTCGCCGATGGGCGGCCCGGTCTACCGGTACAACGCGTCGTCGACTTCCACCACGAAGTTCCCGCAGTCCTTCGACGGGCAGTTCTTCGCGACCGAGTTCGGCCGCGGCTGGATCAAGCCGATCCACGTCAACTCCGACGGCTCCCGGGGCACCATCGACACCTTCCCCTGGGTCGGCAAGCAGGTGATGGACTCGGCGTTCGGCCCGGACGGCGCGTACTACGTGCTCGACTACGGCACCGGCTACTTCAACGGTGACGCCAACTCGGCGCTCTACCGCTTCGACTACGTCGGCAGCGGCAACCGGGCGCCCACCGCGAAAGCCAGCGCCAACCGCACCTCCGGTGCGGCCCCGCTCGCGGTGACCTTCTCCTCGGCTGGCTCGTCCGACCCCGAGGGCGGTGCGCTGACCTACTCGTGGGCCTTCGGTGACGGCACCACCTCGACCGCCGCCAACCCGACGAAGACCTACAGCGCCAACGGCACCTACACGGCCACGCTCACGGTCCGGGACCCGCAGGGTGCCACCGGCAGCAGCAGCGTGCAGATCAACGTCGGCAACACCGCCCCGACGGTGACGATCAACAACCCCGGCAACGGTCAGCTGTTCAGCTTCGGCGACACGGTGCCGTTCAGCATCACCGTCACCGACCCGGAGGACGGCACGATCGACTGCACGAAGGTCAAGATGACTTACGTGCTCGGCCACGACCAGCACGGGCACCAGATCACCTCGCAGAACGGTTGCTCGGGCACGATCACCATCCCGGTCGACGGTGAGCACGACGACGCGGCGAACATCTTCGCGATCTTCGACGCCGAGTACACCGACGCCGGTGGGCTGACCACGCACACCCAGCACACGCTGCCGCCACGGCACCGACAGGCCGAGTTCTACGGCACCTCGTCCGGGATCAACGTGTTCAGCAAGACCCCGGCCGAGGGCGGCAAGACCGTCGGCGACATCAACAACGGTGACTGGATCGCGTTCCAGCCGTACCGGCTGGGCAACGTGACCTCGTTCAACGCCCGGGTCTCCTCGGCGGGGGCCGGTGGCACCCTCCAGGTCCGGGCCGGCTCGGCCACCGGCACGGTGCTCGGCTCGGCCACGGTCCCGGTGACCGGCGGCTGGGAAACCTTCACCACGGTGACCGGGACGATCACCAACCCGCCGACCGGCACGACCACGCTCTACCTGACCTTCGCCGGGTCGGGCACCGGGGCGCTCTTCGACCTCGACGCCTTCACCTTCGTCACCGGCACCCCGCCGGCCGGCGGGACGGGGGCGATCAAGGGTCTGGCCGGCAAGTGTCTGGACGTGCGCAACGGCGCCAGCGCCGACGGCACGCAGATCCAGATCTACACCTGCAACGGCAGTGCGGCGCAGACCTGGGCGGTCACCCCGAACTCGACGATCAAGTCGTTGGGTAAGTGCCTGGACGTCTCGGGTGCCGGCACCGCGGACGGCACCAAGATCCAGCTCTACACCTGCAACGGGACCGCCGCGCAGAACTGGTCGGCCCAGGCCGACGGCACGCTGCGCAGCCCGGCGTCCGGCAAGTGCCTCGACGTCTCCGGCAACAACTCCGCCGACAGCACTGCGGTCCACCTGTGGACCTGCGTCAGCGGTGCCGCCAACCAAAAGTGGACCCTGCCCTGAGCTGGCGGGAGGGGCCCCCTGTCAACGCCTAGCCTTGGGCAGGGGGCCCCTCCTAACCGCGATTAGGAGAGCGATATGCGCAGACGCCTACGACCCGTCCTCGGTGCGGCCATGGCCGCACTCGCCGTCATCGCCTGTACGACACCGGCCACCCCGGCCAGCGCCGCCGACGCCCCCTACGACGTCCTGGTGTTCTCCAAGACCGCCGGTTTCCGGCACGACGCGATCCCGGTCGGCATCCAGACCATCCGCGACCTGGGCGCGGCGAACAACTTCACAGTCACCGCCACCGAGGACGCCGCCGCGTTCACCACCAGCAACCTGAACCAGTACGAGGCGGTCGTCTTCCTCAACACCACCGGCGACGTGCTCAACGCCAGCCAGCAGACCGCCTTCGAGTCGTACATCGCCTCCGGACGCGGGTACGTGGGTGTGCACGCGGCCGCCGACACCGAGTACGACTGGCCGTTCTACGGCAACCTGGTGGGCGCGTGGTTCAACTCGCACCCGGCGATCCAGCAGGCCAACATCAAGGTGGAGGACCGGGGTCACGCGGCGACCGGACACCTGCCGCAGACCTGGACCCGCACCGACGAGTGGTACAACTACCGGACCAACCCCCGGTCGACCGCGCACGTGCTCGCCACGCTCGACGAGTCGTCGTACTCGGGCGGTGGAATGGGCGCGGACCACCCGTTGAGCTGGTGCAAGAGCTACAACGGCGGCCGCTCCTTCTACACCGGCGCCGGGCACACCCAGGCGTCGTACGCCGAGTCGGGGTTCCGCAACCACCTGCTCGGCGGCATCCGGTACGCCTCCGGCCGGAGCAAGGCCGACTGCCGGCCCGAGACGGGCTACACCCCGATCTTCAACGGCTCGACGACCGGTTGGTCGCAGGCCGGTCCGGGCAACTTCACCAACTCCGACGCCACCCTCACCTCGGTCGGCGGCATGGGGTTGTTCTGGTACAACGCCAAGCAGTTCACCAACTACTCGCTGAAGCTGGACTGGAAGCTGGCCGGGGATGACAACTCCGGCATCTTCATCGGCTTCCCGCCGTCCAGTGATCCGTGGTCGGCGGTGGACAACGGCTACGAGATCCAGATCGACGCGACCGACGCGACCGACCGCACCACCGGGGCGGTCTACACGTTCAAGTCGGCCGACATCGCCGCCCGTGACGCGGCGCTCAACGCGCCGGGGGAGTGGAACACCTACGAGCTGTTGGTCGAGGGTGAGCGGCTTCAGATCTTCCTCAACGGGGTGAAGATCAACGACTTCACCAACACCAACCCGGTCCGCTCACTGGCCGGCCACATCGGCATCCAGAACCACGGCACCGGTGACGACGCCTCCTTCCGCAACATCCGGATCAAGGAGTTGGGCACCACGCCACCGCCGACCGGGAACACCACGATCCAGGCCGAGGCGTTCAGCTCGGCCAACGGTGTCTCCGCGTTCACCAAGGCGGGTGCCAACGGCGGGCAGACCCTCGGCTACATCGAGCCGGGCGACTGGGCCGCGTACAACGGGGTCAACC
>NZ_JBSFBM010000222.1:0-11485 GCF_053592955.1 Micromonospora sp. NPDC002411
GGGCTTGGCGTGCAGGGCGAGGGTCGCGGTGGTCCAGACCTCGAACAGCTCGTCCAGGGTGCCCAGCCCGCCGGGCAGGGTGAGGAAGGCGTCCGCGCCGAGTCGGCGGGTCGGGGCGGGGCCGAAGTCGCGTACGTCGGCGTCGAGGTCGTCGATGCCGTCCAACGGCTCCACGACGACGCCCTCGATGCGCAGGTCGTCGCCCCAGATCCGCTCGACCAGCGCGGCGTCGTGGATGCCCTCCACCCAGATGCGGCTCGACTTGGCGACCTGGGCCCGGACGTTGTCCACCGCCACCGAGCCGGACGCCGTGCGTCGACGGGCCGCCGGCACCGGAGCGCGGGTGGGCCGGCGCAGGGTGACCGGACGACCGTCGAGCAGGAACGCCGCGGGTAGCAACGGGAAGTTGCGCCGTTTGCCGTGCCGGTCCTCCAACACGACCGCGCCGGCTTCGAAGCCGACCACCGCGCCGCAGAACCCCGAGTCGGCGTCCTCGACCACGAGGTCCGGTTCGGCGTCCACCTCGGGGGTGACCTTCCGCCGCCGCCAGTCCCCCGCCAACACGTCTTCGCCGTATCGCCCCGCCATGTCGATCACGCTAACTCCCCGACTTCCACCCCACCTCCCGACACACCGCCCCCAGACTCCCCACCACACCCGGCACCGATGCTGCCCGCACAGCCCCGGCCTCGCCGATCATGGAGTTGTGGTGCTCCACAAACCCGCGCAAGAGCCGGGTATCGCCCACCACAACTCCATGATCGACGCAGACGGGGGGCGGATGGCGGGGCGGGCGGAGTTTGGGGCGGGGGCAGGGAATGGGGTGAAGGGAGCAGTTCGGGGCAGGGCGGGCGGCCGGAGCGGCAGTCGAGACACGGCCGGTGGTGACCACGTACCCTTTCGGCATGTCCACCCCCGCAACGGGCGCGGCCACACTCGCGCCGCGCCGGTCGAGCCGGTTCGTTGCCTGGGTGCGCGCGTGGCGCGCCGGGTTGGTGCCGTACGACGAAGTCGCCGACGCCATCGCCGGCGACGAGGAGCACCTCGTCGCGGACGCCCCGGGCACCTGGACCGACGTCCCGCTGGGCGCCGCGCTGCCCACCCTGGCCAAGCTCTCCCCGGACGAGATCCGCCTGGTGCTGCCCGCGCCGGGCGACCCCCGGGGGTTGCCCGGCCCCGGCGACTTCGCCGGGGCGGCCCTGGTCACCGGGGAAGCGGTGGTGGCCGGCGGGCTGGGGTTGATCCCGGAGGTGCGCTCACACACCTCCGGCTCGGGGGACTGTTTCGAGACGGTGCTGTGGCGGGTGTACCCGCTGCCCGCCAACGCCCCCGCCGCGTCACTCTCGTTGCCCGGCGCCGCCGAGGCGGAGGCCGAGCTGGCCGCCGCGCTCGCCGAGACGACTGCCGCGTTGACCCGCCTCGACGTGGCCCAGTGGCGGCCCGAGCTGGCCGGCGCGCTGGCCGCGCTGCGCCGCCCCGACGGCGCCACCGACCTGCCGCCGGGCTTCGACCCGCGGGCCCGTCGGCTCTTCGCCCGGGCTGCGGTGCTCGACCGGGTGCTCGCGCTGGCCGGGCACGCCGCACCCGGGGGCGCGATCAACAACTACGAGGCCCAGCAGCGCGACGCCGCGCTTCGTCCGCTCACCGCTGCCTGCCGGCAGGCGCTGGTGGCAGCCTGCAACGCCCCACTCCGCCCCTGACCGGTCACCCGCGCCAGCGGTAAGGCCGCGTGCCGGGGCCCTACGCGCCACACCGCCCGCCGCAGGGTGGACGCGCGCGGGTCCGGAACCGCTGCGCCTCGACCGCCGGGGTCCGCTGCGCGCCCACCCTCCATGATCGCGCTCGATCATGGAGGTAGTGGCCTCCGGCGCGGACGGTGACCACTACATCCTGGTTGCAGCGCGATCATCGGGGGCAGCGCGCAACGCGACCAGCGCGCAACGCGACCAGCAAGCAGCAGGCCGCCCGCGCAGGCCGGCCGGTCAGATCTCGTCGAGCAGGTCCGCGACGGAGTTGACGATCCGGGACGGGCGGTACGGGTAGCGCTCCGCCTCGGTACGGCTGCTGATCCCGGTCAGCACCAGGATCGTCTCCAGCCCGGCCTCCAGGCCGCACAGGATGTCGGTGTCCATCCGGTCACCGATCATCGCGGTGCTCTCCGAGTGCGCGTTGATCGTGTTGAGGGCCGAGCGCATCATCATCGGGTTGGGCTTGCCGACGAAGTACGGCTCCACCCCGGTGGCCTTGGAGATCATGGCGGCGACCGAGCCGGCGGCGGGTAGCGCGCCTTCCACGGACGGGCCGGTCACGTCGGGGTTGGTGCAGATGAACCGGGCGCCGTCGTTGATCAGGCGGACCGCCTTGGTGATCGCCTCGAAGCTGTAGGTACGGGTCTCGCCGAGCACCACGTAGTCCGGGGCGAAGTCGGTGAGCACGTAGCCGACCGCGTGCAGCGCCGTGGTCAGTCCGGCCTCACCGATGACGTACGCGGTGCCGCCCGGCCGCTGGTCGGCGAGGAACTGGCCGGTCGCCAGGGCGGACGACCAGATCGACTCCTCCGGCACGTCCAGCCCCATCCGGCTGAGCCGGGCCGTCAGGTCACGCGGGGTGTAGATGGAGTTGTTGGTCAGCACCAGGAACGGCTTGCCGGAGGCGCGCATCCGGTTGATGAACTCCGGCGCGCCGGGCACCGGCTGGCCCTCGTGCACCAGCACGCCGTCCATGTCGGTCAGCCAACTCTGCACGGGCTTACGGTCATGCATCGGTTCCCCCAGCAGGCGTCGGGCGACGGGTCGGCACACAGCAGACGGTCGGGCAGGTGTCCCACATCGGCAGCTCGCCGAGGCGGCGGCGCAGCTGCGCGCCGTCCGGGTCGGTCCGCTCGGTCACCAGTTCCCGCACCATGGTCACGAAGCGCGGATCGATGCCGGGGGTGTCGGCCCGGACGAAGTCCAGGCCGAGCTGCTTGGCCGTCTCCAGTGCCTCGGTGTCCAGGTCCCACACGACCTCGAGGTGGTCGGAGACGAACCCGATCGGGCTGACCACCACGCCGGTGGTGCCATCCTGCGCGAGGGCGGCCAGATGGTCGTTGATGTCCGGTTCCAGCCACGGCACCTGCGGGGGGCCGGAGCGGCTCTGCCAGACCAGGTCGTACTCCAGGTCGGGTGCGGCGGCAGCGGCGACCAGCCGGGCGGTCTCGTGCAGCTGCGCCTCGTACCGGCCGCCGTGCGGGCCGGCGTTGGCCGCCATCGAGGTGGGGATGGAGTGGGCGGTGAAGACCAGCCGGGTGGTGGCCCGCTTCGCCGGGTCGAGCTGGCCCAGGGCCGCCCGGACCGCGTCGGAGTGTGGCTCGACGAAGCCGGGGTGGTCCCAGAACTGGCGCAGCTTCTCGATCACCGGGGCGTCCGGGCCGACGGCGGCGCGGGCGGCGGCGATGTCCTCCTGGTACTGCCGGCAGGACGAGTAGCCGCCGTACGCGCTGGTGACGAAGGCCAGCGCCCGGGTGACCCCGTCGTCGCGCATCTGGGTCACGGTGTCGGCGAGCATCGGGTCCCAGTTCCGGTTGCCCCAGTAGACCGGTAGGTCGACGCCGTTCGCGGCGAAGTCGGCGCGGACCGCCGCCAACAGGTCCCGGCACTGCTGGTTGATCGGGGACACCCCACCGAAGTGCTGGTAGTGCTCGGCGACCTCGGCCAACCGCTCGGGCGGCACGCCTCGGCCGCGGGTCACGTTCTGCAGGAACGGCATCACGTCCTCGGGCCGTTCCGGCCCGCCGAAGGACACCAGCACCACCGCGTCGTACGACATGGGGTCATTCTCGCCCCTCGCCCGGGACGGCCCGGCGACGCCCCCCTGGCCCGGACGCGTGGATCACGCGGACGGCAGCGGAAGCGTCGCCGGTAGGTGCGTCAGGCGCCGATGGCGTGGTAGCCGCCGTCGACGTGCACGATCTCGCCGGTGGTGGCCGGGAACCAGTCGGAGAGCAGCGCCAGGCACGCCTTCGCGGCGGGCTCCTGGTCGGTGAGGCTCCAGCCCAGCGGGGCACGCTCGGTCCAGGCGTCCTCGAACTGGTCGAAGCCGGGGATCGACTTCGCGGCGATGGTGCGCAGCGGCCCGGCGGCGACCAGGTTGCTGCGGATGCCCTGCTTGCCCAGGTGCAGGGCCAGGTACCGGGACGCGGACTCCAGGCCGGCCTTGGCAACGCCCATCCAGTCGTAGACCGGCCAGGCCTTCGTCGCGTCGAAGGTCAGGCCGACCACCGCGCCGCCGGGCGACATCAGCGGCAGCGCCGCCATCGCGAGGGACTTGTACGAGAAGGTGGAGACGTGCAGGGCCGTCGCCACGTCCTCCCACGGCGCGTCGAGGAAGCCGCCGCCGAGGCAGCTCTGCGGGGCGAAACCGATCGAGTGCACGACGCCGTCGAGGCCGTCGACGTGCTCGCGTACCCGGTCGGCGAGGCTGGCCAGGTGCTCGGTGTTGGTGACGTCGACCTCGATCACCGGGGCCGGCTCGGGCAGCCGCTTGGCGATCCGCTCGACCAGGGAGAGCCGACCGAAGCCGGTGAGCACGACCTGCGCACCGTTCTCCTGGGCGAGCTTCGCCACCGAGAAGGCGATCGAGGCGTCGGTGATGACACCGGTGACGAGCAGCCGCTTACCGGCGAGCAGTCCGGACATCCGGGGGTTCCTCCGTACGTAGATGGGGGTCAGTGGCCCATGCCGAGGCCGCCGTCGACCGGGATCACGGCGCCGGAGACGTACCCGGCGCTGTCGGACGCCAGCCAGGTGACCACCCCGGCGACCTCGTCCGGGCTGGCCATCCGACCGGCCGGGATCGACTTGCGGATCTCCGCCTTGCGGTCCTCGGACAGGCCGGACGTCATGTCGGTGTCGATGAAGCCGGGCGCCACCACGTTCGCGGTGATGTTGCGGCTGCCCAGTTCCCGGGTGATCGAGCGGGCCACGCCGACCAGACCGGCCTTGCTGGCGGCGTAGTTGACCTGCCCGGCGCCACCGGCCAGACCGACCACCGACGAGATGAAGATCATACGGCCCCACTTGGCGCGGAGCATCTTGCCAGAGGCGCGCTTGGCGACCCGGAACGCGCCGGTGAGGTTGGTGTCCACCACACCGGTGAACTGCTCCTCGGTCATCCGCAGCAGCAGCGTGTCGGCGGTCATGCCGGCGTTGGCGACCAGCACCTCGACCGGGCCCAGCTCGGCCTCGACGGCGTCGAACGCGGCGTCGATGGAGGCGGCGTCGGTGACGTCGGCGCGTACGCCGAACAGCCCTTCGGGTGCGTCGCCGCTGCGGTGGGTGACCGCCACCCGGTCGCCCTGCTTGGCGAAGGCCTGCGCGATGGCGAGGCCGATCCCCCGGTTGCCCCCGGTCACCAGCACGGTACGGGCCACTGTTCCCCCTTGCTCAGCTGATCTCAGTCGCAGGCGAGCCTAGGCGTTACCCGCAGGTAAGCGCTAACGGGAGCCGTGTCACACCGGGGTACGACACCGGGATCAACCCCTGGTGGCACGCCTGGTGGCGGGGTCGGCCCGTAGCCTCCGGGTGGTGAACCGGCGACCGATCACCGTGGCCCTCGGGGCCCTCCGGCAGACAGTGCTGGGCCGGGACGCCCCGCCCGGTCGACAGCTGCTGGCGCGTTGGCCCGGCCCGGCCCGCTACGCCGCCCCGGTCGGCCTGCTCGCCGCGCTCGGCCTCTTCCTGATCACGCTGACCGTGGAGAGCGACTGGGGCCTGCCGCCGCCGGTCGCGCTGCTGTTCGCGGCGATGACTGTGGCGCCGTTGCTGGTGCTGCCCCGGCGTCCGCTGCTGGCGTGGCGGCTGACGGTGCTGGCCCTGCTGATCTGCACGTTCAACGCGCCGGCCGATCAGGCCTGGCCGTGGACCCCACCGCTGGCGCTCGGGTCGATCGCGGTGCTGGCGGTGGTCGTCGCGCGGGTCGACCGGCCGGTGCTGGCCTGGGTGGTGGCGATCAGCACGGTGCCGGTGTTCACCCTGGTCCACCCCGACAACCGGGTGCCTGTCCTGCTGATGCTCGGCGCGTTCGCGATCGTCGGCGACCTGTTCCGGCGCAACCGGCTGTCCCGGCGCGAGCTGGCCGCGCAGACCGAGCGCAACGAGCGGGAGCAGGAACGCCGGGCGGTGCTGGAGGAACGCACCAGGATCGCCCGGGAGCTGCACGACGTGGTGGCCCACCACATGTCGTTGATCGCGGTGCAGGCGGAGACGGCCCCGTACCGGCTGACGGACGTGCCGGCCCCGACGGCTGCCGAGTTCGTCGCCATCGCCGCCTCGGCCCGCGACGCGCTGACCGACATGCGGCGACTGTTGGGGGTGCTGCGCAGCGAGACGACCGGGCCGGAGACCGCGCCGCAGCCGGACCTGACCGACCTGGGCGCGATGGTCGACGCGGCACGCCGGGCCGGGCTGCCGGTCACCCTGGACGCCGGGCCGGCGGACGACGGGCAGGTGCCCGCGCCGGTCGGGCTGGCCGCGTACCGCATCGTGCAGGAAGGCCTGGCAAACGCGGCCCGACACGCGGCCGGTGCCGCGGTGCGGGTCATCGTCCGCGTCGGTCCTTCCGGCCTGAAGGTACGCGTCGAGAACTCCCCGGCCGACGCCCGGCCGACCGCCGAGGGCGACCCCGGGCACGGCCTGACCGGTATGCGGGAGCGGGCCACCTCACTGGGCGGTACGTTCACCGCCGGGCCGCTGCCCGACGGGGGTTACGCGGTGGCGGCCGAGTTGCCGTACGACGCTGAGGGCGGGGACTGATGATCCGGGTGCTGATCGCCGACGACCAGGCGATGGTCCGACAGGGCTTCGGTGCGCTGCTCGCCGCCCAACCGGACCTGCTGGTGGTGGGGGACGCCGCCGACGGCGCGCAGGCCGTCACCGCGGCCCGCCACCTCGACCCGGACGTGGTGCTGATGGACGTGCGGATGCCGGTCATGGACGGGCTGGCCGCCACCCGCAAGCTGCTCGGTGACCGCTCGGCGCAGCGACCCCGGGTGCTCATCCTCACCACCTTCGACCTGGATGACTACGTGTACGAGGCGCTGCGCGCCGGGGCCAGCGGTTTCCTGCTCAAGGACGCTCCGGCGGCCGATCTGGTGCAGGCGGTGCGGGTGGTGGCGGCCGGGGACGCGCTGCTCGCCCCGGCGGTCACCCGCCGGTTGATCGCCGAGTTCGCGGCCCGACCGGAGCGCCGCCGTCCGCGCCCCACCGACCTGGCCGGGCTCACGCCGCGCGAGACCGAGGTGCTGCGGTTGATCGCCCGGGGCCGCAACAACACGGAGATCGCCGCCGACCTGGTGGTGGCCGAGCAGACAGTGAAGACACACGTCGGGCGGATCCTGGCGAAGCTGGGGCTGCGCGACCGCGTCCAGGCGGTGGTGCTGGCGTACGAGACGGGTCTGGTGGCCGCCGGGGAGTAGTCCCGTGGAGCCAGTCCGCAGACGGCTCCCCGGGATGACGACCGAGCGCCGGCCGCCCGCGCACTCTCCCTCCGGACGACATTCCGGAGGGAGAACGTGATGCGACGACGAGGTGCCAGTCGGGTGGCGGTGGCCGCGCTGCTCGGCGTGAACCTGGTGCTGCCGACCCGACCCGAGCCGGTCGCGGCGGCGGGGTTCGTCGAGGCGTACCCCGTCACT
Organism: Micromonospora sp. NPDC002411; assembly: GCF_053592955.1. NCBI lineage: Bacteria > Bacillati > Actinomycetota > Actinomycetes > Micromonosporales > Micromonosporaceae > Micromonospora > Micromonospora sp. NPDC002411. The sequence goes on from NZ_JBSFBM010000222.1 coordinate 7,673, forward strand.
GCGGCGGCGATGCGCGCGGCCGGCCCTCCGTACGCGGACTGGGCGGCCGGCGGACGCCGGTTTTTGACGTTCGACACGCGTGGCGACGGCCGCGCGGTCGAGGTGTTCGGCGACCTGGCCGGCGCGGATCGGATCGCGGTGCTGGTGCCGGGGGTGGGGAGCACCCTCGCCGACTTCGACAGGGGGTTGGGCGGGGTGGCTCGCCGCGCGCCGGCGGTGCAGGCCGGGCAGCTGTACCGGGAGCTGCGGGCGACCGAACCGGCGGCGCGGGTGGCGGTGCTGGCCTGGTTGGGTTACGACCCGCCGGACGGGGTGCTGACCGCGGCCGGTGGCGGCAGCGCCCGACGCGGCGCGGCCGGGTTGGTCGTGCTGCTGCGGGAACTGGCCGCTCGACGTCCGGCGGCGACGATCACGCTGGTCGGGCACAGCTACGGGGCGCTGGTGGTGTCGCTGGCGGCGGCCGACGCCCCCGCCCAGGTCACCGACGTGGTCACTCTCGGCGGTGTCGGCGCCGGAGTGCAGCACGCGGACGATCTGCCCGGCCGGCGGCGGTTCTGGGCGGCGGAGGCGCCGAGCGACTGGATCCGCCGGGTGCCGTCGGTGCGACTGCTCGGCCTGGGTTTCGGCCGTCGTCCGGGCGACGAGGCGTTCGGTGCGCGCCCTCTCCCGGTGGGCGGGGTGGCCGGGCACGACGGTTACCTCGCGCCCGGCAGCGCCACGTTGGTCGCGGCGGCGACGGTGGTGCTCGGCGGCTTCGACGCAGTGGTGCTCGGCGGCTCCGACGCGGTGGTGCTCGGCGGCTCCGACGCGGTGGTGCTCGGCACCGTCGGCTCCGGCCGGAGCGGGGACGCCCGGTGAGCCGGGACCGTGCCGTCGACGCGTTGCGGGCGTACGCGATCGGCGGGGTGGTGCTGGGGCACTGGCTGGTCACCGGTCTGGTGCTGACCGGTGACGGTGGGCTGCACCAGGCCAGCCCACTGACCGCCCTGCCCGGTCTGTCCCCGGTGACCTGGGTGTTGCAGACGCTCGGGCTGTTCTTCTTCACCGCCGGTTTCGGGTCGACCCGGTCGTTGGCGAGCCATCGGGGACGGGCGGGCGGTTGGCTGGCCCGTCGGCTGCGCCGGCTGCTGCTGCCGACGGTGGCGCTGCTCGGGGTGGGCGCGGCGGTGCTGCTCGCCGCCACCGTCACCGGGACCCCGGACGACATGCTCTCCGTAGCGCTCCGACTCGCTGTCAGTCCACTGTGGTTCCTGGTGCCACTGGTGTTCCTGGTGGCGGTGACCAGCCCACTGCGCGCCGCCGTACGGCGCTGGGGGGTGGCACGGATCGTCGCCCCGGCGGTGGCGGTGGTCGCGGCGGTCGACCTGGCCGTACGCCTGCTACCGGCCGGCACCGATCTGCCACCGGTCACCGTGCTGGCGGCCTGGGCGGTGCCGTACCTGCTGGGGGTGGCGCACGCCGACGGGCGGTTGGGCGGCCGGCGGGTGGCCGGCGCGCTGGCGGCCGGCGGGGCCGCCGCGCTCGGGGCGTTGCTGGCGCTGGGCTATCCGGTGAGCGCGGTCGGGGTGCCCGGGGCCGGGGTGTCCAACCTGAACCCGCCGTCGCTGCTGGCGGTGGCGCTGGCGGTCACCCAGGTCGGGTTGGGTCTGCTTGCTCGGCCGACGCTGGAGCGGCTGCTGACCCGGCCGCTACCGGGCCGAGCGGTGCCCGAGGTGAACCAGCACGCGGTCCGGATCTACCTGTGGCATCAGCCCGTCCTGGTGGCGGTGACCGCGCTCACCGCGCGCGGCGGGCTGACCCTGCCGGGGCTGCACACCGCACCGGACAGCACGGGCTGGGTGCTGGCGCGTTTCGGCTGGCTTCCGCTGCTGGCCGCGGTGCTGGTCACCGTGGTGCGCACAGGACGACCACGGGCGTCGCGACGACCGGGCGGTGGAGGGGTTGCCGGCCGGTCGGCCGAGTACGCTTCGGCGGCGTCGCCGGTGTACGATCATCGACGTTCCGGCCCGCCCGACTTGCAGGAGGTGATCGCTGTGCGAGATAGCGATCCTCCCAGTCGTGGCCGGGCCGATGGTCAGTCCCGCTGAGCCACGACTCAGTCTGGTGAGCTGACCCCGCTTCGTTCCCGACCACCTCGGTCCACGCCGAGGTGTGTGCCGCGCCGCCCGACTCCGGGCGGTCGCCGGGAGCAGCCCGGTCACGACTTCGTGTGCGCGTCCCCACCCCCTGCGGTCCGCCCCCGCATCGCGGACCGTCCAGCCGCCACCCGGAGCCGTCCATGAGCCGCTACGTCGCCCCGCTGGGCTTCACCCTCGCCGCCGTCTGGGTGGCCGTCGTCTTCGTCCTGGCCGGCGGCGGTCACTGACCCGCTCGGCACTCGTTCCGGTCGTCCACCCCCGGCGGCCGGCGGCGCTGCCCGCCGCCGGCCCACCGCTCAGAGCATCCGGGACGACCAGAGCAGGCTGAGCGCACCGGCGCAGAGCGCCAACAGCAGCGCGATCCCCGCATACCACTGGGTCACCTCGCGGGGCTCGGTGCGGAACCCGATCGAGCTGCCCATGTCCTGGTAGACCTGCTTCAGCTCGCTCACCGACGCCGCCTCGTAGAAGTAGCCCTCGGTGGTCTCGGCGAGGTCGGCGAGCGCCAACCGGTCCACCGGCACCCGCTGCAACTGCCCGCCGATGTCGACCTGACCGGTGTCGGTGCCGAACGCGATGGTGGAGACCGGGACGTTGGCCGCCTGCGCGGCCGCCGCGGCCTCCTCCACCGCGCGCCCGGAGGTGCGGAAACCGTCGGAGAGCAGCACGATCCGGGCCGGCGGGATGCCCGCCGCGCCGTCGGCCGGGACCGACCGGATCGCCTCCAGGCAGGTGAACACCGCCTCGCCGGTCGCTGTCGCCTCGGCCAGCACCAGCCCATCGATGGCACTGGTCACCGCGTCCCGGTCCTTGCCCGGCGGCACCAGCACGTTGGCCGCCTTGGCGAACGACACCAGGCCCAGGTTGTAGCTCTCCGGCAGCTCGCCGACGAACTGCTTGGCCGCCTCCTGGGCCGCCTCCAACCGGTTCGGCGCCACGTCGTCGGCCTGCATCGACAACGACACGTCGATGGCGAGCATCACTGTGGCCCGCTCCAGCGGCTCCTTGGTGTCCACCGCAGGCCGGGCCAACGCGGTGGCCAGCACCAGCAGGCAGAGCAGGAACGCGGTCGCCGGGACGTGCCGACGCCAGCCCAGCCCCTTCGGGGCCAGCGTCCGCAGCAGGTCCACGTTGGTGAACCGCATCGCGTACGCCCGGCGGTGCAGCTGCCGCCAGATGTAGAACGCGGCGAGTGCGAGCACCGGCAGCACGGCCAGCAGCCACCACGGTTGCATGAAACGGATCATCGTGTCGTCCCCCTGGTGCGGGCGTGCCGCTGCGCGGCCACGAATCGCACCATGTCCAGCAGCCAGTCTCGGTCGGTACGCAGACGCAGGTGGGCCGCGCCGGCGCCGCGCAGCGCGGCGGCGATAGTGGCGCGTTGGGCGGCGGCGGCATCGGCGTAGCGCTGCCGTAGCCGAGGGTCGGCGGTCTGCACCTCGTGCAGCTCGCCGCTCTCCGGGTCGACCACCGGCAGCACACCCACGTCGGGCAGCTCCAGCTCCCGCGGGTCGACCACCTCGATCGCCAGCACGTCGTGGCGGACCCGCAGCTTGCGCAACCCGACCCGGCCGGCTTCACCGATCTGCTCAGCCCCGCTGACGCCGACGAGTTGCTGATGCTCGACCTGCCGGACGCGCTGGAGCCGCTGGTCGACTACTTCCGCAGCATCTCC